>JAHJRV010000001.1 GCA_018830725.1 Actinomycetota bacterium
ATATAGCGCAGCACAAAGACTTATCGCCTTTGCATATTTGGAAGGGTATGACCCAAATGATTACGAAACTAAATTGCTTAAATAAATGTGAAAAACTGAAATAATCCAAAAGAAAAGATTCTTAATCTTTTATATTTTTTTTCTATTCAGATATTAGAAATTTTTATAAAATAGATAAAATTTAAGAAATTTCAAAAATTTTTTATAAAAATACTGTAACCCACATATGATAATGTCCTATTTGGCACATTTAGAAATGTCCTAATTTAAAGATGCTATAATGTCTTTTTTTAAACAAGAGGAGGACATTATGGCAAGGGAGGACATTATCAGGATGAATCGGGAAGAATTAAAGCGGTTACATGTAATTCATAAGGTGATAGAGGGAAGGTTAAAGCAAGTTGAGGCAACAAGGATATTGGGTTTATGCGACAGGCAGATAAGGAGGATAGTAAAGAGAATCAAAGAGGAAGGAGACGAAGGTATAATACATAAATCTCGTGGTAAAGCTTCAAACAGAGCATTTTCTGGAGATTTTAAAGAGAAGGTAATAAATATTTATAGGGATAGATATTATGATTTTGGGCCAACGCTTGCCAATGAGAAGTTATTTGAGCTGGATAAGATAAAGATAGGGATACAGACGTTGCGTAATTGGCTTATAGAGAAAGGGGAATGGCAGGTTACACATAAGAAGAGAAAACATCGTCAATGGCGTGAGAGAAAACACTATTATGGGGAAATGGAACAAGTAGATGGTTCTCATCATGATTGGTTTGAAGGAAGAGGTCCTAACTGTGTACTTATGGCGTATATAGATGATGCTAAGAGCAGAGTATTTGCTAGATTCTATGAATATGAGGGGACATTTCCTTTTATGGATAGCTTCAAAAGATACATACGTAAGTATGGGCTTCCACATAGTATCTATATAGACAGACATTCCACATATAAATCGACTAAAAAACCTTCAATAGAGGATGAATTAAATAATAGGGAGCCATTAAGTGAAGTTGGCAGGGCACTTAAAGAGCTTGGAGTAGAAGTTATATATGCTCGATCTGCACCTGCAAAAGGAAGGATAGAAAGGCTCTTTAAGACATTCCAGGATAGAGTTGTAAAAGAGATGAGATTAAAAGGCATAAAGAGCATAAGAGAAGCAAATGAATTTTTAGAGTACTACTTACCTATATACAACAAAAGATTCAGTGTTAAAGCTCTTAAGAAAGGAGATATTCATAGACCGGTATTACAAGGGACAGATGTTGATGCTATTTTATGTATAAAAACAGAACGTACCTTGAGGAATGACTTTACAGTTGCCCACAATAAGAAGTTCTATCAGATACTTGATCATATAAATGCAAAGAAAGTCATCGTTGAAGAAAGAATGAATGGTAGGATATTTATAAGCTACAAACAAAGACAACTTAATTATAAAGAGATAGACAAGAGGTCAAAGAAACGACCGAAGCAGAGCATAACTGAGACACCGAAGAAGCGATATATCCCGCCAGTAGATCATCCATGGCGGAAGTTTAAGATGGGTAATTATCCACAAACTTATACTTATCAACAAAAAGAAAAAAGAAACAAAAAAGAAAAAGAGCTACTACTAACAAAAACATGAAAATAGGACATTTCTATTTGTATAAAAACAGGACATTTCTAAATGTGCTTGACAGGACATTTCTAAATGTGCTTGACATTCTTTTTATAAGTTTACTTGTATTTTACAAATAAAAATATTAAACTTCATATTATCAGTGATAAAATATATTTAATCATGATGTTGAGTGGAGAAGGTGATGAAATCATTATATTTAGATACAGATAACTTAAAATATATAATATTTATTAAATACATAGCTGTTTAAGATATTTTTTAAGCAGCTATTTTTATTTGGGGGGTGATAATTAAAAAGATTTGTTTTAAAAAATTTATCATAATAATTTATAGGAGGTATAAATATGGGAATATTTGATAAATTGTTTGGAAAGAAGAGTAAAGATTCGGAAGTAAAGGGTGTGGATATAGAAAAAGATGAATTAAAGGAAAAGAGCAGACAAATAAAA
>JAHJRV010000002.1 GCA_018830725.1 Actinomycetota bacterium
AATATCTTTTTTGGCTAGGTTGTATTTCTGAGCCAATTTCTGAAATTCAGTTTCGAATTTTTTCATCAGTTCTTGAAGCTCTCCTTCTTCACCAGCTTCTTTAACTTTTGCTTTGAAACCTGCCTCCTCAACCACTTTGATTAACTCTTCTATAGTTATTTCACCAGCTTCAAACTCAATCTCAGCTATACCTCTTTTAGGACAGCATATCGGAACATTATTAACGCCTTTAGTTTTTAACAAAGCCTCCTTTACCTCCTCAGCACAGCAGGGAGTATTCATTCCCTCAATATTTAAGACAATTTTTTCCATTTTATTTCCTCTCCCGATTTAATATATCGACCTTGTATAATTCATTTCAATTATATCAAATTTATAACCAAATAAAAAATTGCCCAGCGATAGGCTTTTTTCTAAAAATTAAAAGCTGACATTTACTTGACATTTTAGAATGTAAAGTTTTTAACTTTATTTCTTTAGAGTTCTAAAGGTTTTTAAGAACAAGATTAAGCCTGCTTGAATGGACAAGCAGGCTTTTTCTCCTAATGTTTTTTTATTTCAAAATATATATCTCATCAGGCATACAACCACCTTCAATAAATTTAAATTCAGGTATCTTCTCAATATTTTTCAAGATTATAGGTCTTAATATAGGATATATTTTAGAATACTCAGCGGTTAATTCTTTTTTATTTATCAACCTTAAATATAAGTCTAAAATATCAACTGAACCCTTATGTATATCCTTATGTATATTTTTCTGTTCACTATTAATATCAAGAACAATTTCTTTTATCTTTTCAGGAGTTATAGATTTTATTAATCTTTTAATTTCTTTGGTATTCATATTCATTTTTCACCCCTTATTTAGTTTAAAAGATCTATCTAAATTGAAAAATCTTTAATTATTGAACTCTAAATTGGATTTTTCTTAACTTAACTCATTTTTGGCTTTTTTTCAATTTTTAATAAGTCAATAAAATTATTTTGCATAATATTTAAGGTTTTTAACTATTTTCTGGAATGCGATTATTCTCTTTAAGAACATTTTTAATTCTCTCCTCAGTTATATAATCCCAGCCCAATGACCATCCAATATCTTTTAAGAACTCTATTAAAAGTTCCGGTCGCTTATTTTTAATCTCGTAAACATAATATTCCCTCCGCCACTTTAATCTTTCATCAATAGAGATATTCTTTTCGTCCCATACAAACCTTCTCCTGAAAATACACCAAGCTCACTCTTAATATACATAAGCGCAGTGAGATTTCCAAGTGGTTCAAGGGAAAGAGATATTAAGAAAACATCTTTTATGTCATCCTTATCCCAGCTTGAGCTTGAACTTTCCCTTGGTTGCCTTAACCAGACCCATATACCCAGCCATAATCTTTGTAGATTCTTTTTCCCTCTTCGGATACGAGAAAATCAAGAAATCCACTGGCAAGTTGTCTATGGTTCGAATACTTGAGAATTCCTATGCCCGTACTTCTAAATACTTGCAACTCTCTCGGAAATTCTATTGCCTCCGAGGTTTTTGGCCAGATATGCGCGAAGGCATTCCAGCCGAAGATGGCGTCTACTTTCCCCCCGTGGATCAGTGCCATCACATGGCCACATCCATCCGCTAGATTGGTGATGTTCTTCAGTAAGCCTCTTGTGATTCCTGCCTTACTACATATGTCGTCCCAGACACCTACTAAGCAACCGCTTATAGATATGCCGACTCTCATTCCTTCTCTCATAAGATCTTCCAAGGATTTGATGTCCTTGGGATTTCCTTTTTGTACGATAATGACTGAACGGCGGAGACCGACACTTCTCCTACTTGCTTTGATTATAAGTCCCTTCCACTCGGCGTCGTCAAGCAGAAACTCCGCTCCACACTGTAAGATGTCCCCATGCTCGGTTTTAAGGATTTTTCGTACAAGTTCCTCGGCTCGACCAATTGTGAACTCAAATTCTATTCCAAATTTATCGCTGAAAACTTTTGCAGCTCTTTTTAAGGGTGGCGCTGTGGCACCTGAGGAATAAACATGTATCTTCTCTTTTGTTTTCTGCATTTCACATCACTCCTTTTTTTATAGTCAAAGAGTTTTCCCTCCTTAACTAAAATTACTTTACCAAATCGTATTAAAAGAATCAATCCCGAGAAAAACTCTCG
>JAHJRV010000003.1 GCA_018830725.1 Actinomycetota bacterium
ATCACGATACATTCTCTCTATTTTATATCTGTCCTTATACTTTTTAATATATCCATATCCACCAAAAATCTGAACAGCTTCATTTGCACAGAAGTTTGCAGTCTCTGTAGAAAAGAGTTTTGCTACTGATGATTCAACTGCACAAGGTTTTTTATTACTGATAAGGCATGCTGCCTTATATGTTAAAAGTCTTGAAGCATCTATTCTTGCTTTCATGTCTGCTAATTTTTGTTGAATAAGCTGAAAATTTGAAATTGGTTTTCCAAATTGTATTCTCTTGTTGGATCTTGTAACAGACTCTTCTAAACATGCCTGTGCAATGGCTACACCAACACCAGCAACAGCGACTCTACCTTGCTCAAGTACTTTCATAGCTTGTAAAAAACCCAATCCTTCTTTTCCAAGTAGATTTTCTTCAGATACTGTGCAATTTTCAAATATTAGTTCTCCAACCTGAAGTCCTCTAAAACCCATTTTATCTAATATAATTCCCTTATTAAAACCAGGGGCATCTTTTTCAACAATTATGGCACTGATCCCTCTTGCTCCTTTTTCTGGATCTGTTTTTGCCATGACTATTACTACATTAGCAATTGGAGCATTACTGATAAATATCTTGGTTCCATTTATTATATAATTACCATTTTTCTTTACAGCTGTTGTAGTAATTGAAGCTGCATCACTACCTGCTTCAGGTTCTGTTAACGCCCATGCTCCGATAATTTCACCTTTTATTACTTTTGGAATATATTTTTCTTTTTGAGCATTAGTTCCAAAATTAAATATATGATATGCAAAAAGGGTTGAGCTTACTCCACACGACAGTGTTGTGGAAGGACATTCTTTTGCTAACTCTTCAACTGCAATTATTGCTTCAAGGAGAGTTTTACCCTGCCCCCCATATTCTTTAGGATAAACAAGTCCTAAAAAACCAATCTCAGCCAATTTTTTTAAGCTATCAAATGAAAATTGCGCCTTCTCATCAACATCGAATGCTATAGGTGCAATTTCTTTTTGAGCAAAAATTTTATATTCTTCTTTTAGCTCTACTTGCTCTTTTGTTAATGAAAAATCCATTCTTACCTCTCTTTTTTGATGAAGTTATTAAATAAAGTGCAATTAAATTTTATGAAATTATTTTATTTATCATATAATAAATTTATTTATAAAAAAACAAAAAATATGGTAATTTATCTATTATACAAAATAATAGGGAATAAATTAAAATTATTAAAGGTAAGAGAAAAAGAAATAAATTAATTAAAATAGATTTAAAAGATACAAAATAAGAAATAAAAGCTAAAAAGGAGAGTTAATCTTCTTTTGTGATTTTAAATTTTGCAATTAATAAATAATAAAGATTTTTAGGGAGAGTGAAGTGGAATATTTTTCAGGATATGAATTTATAAAACTTGTCCAATCATTTTCAAATTCTTTTTTTGATATTTTTTTTAAATATATAACTATGTTAGGAGATGAGATATTCTATCTAATTTTTATTCCCATTATTTATCTTTGTTTTAATAAGGTTATTGGTTTAAATTTAATAACTTTTTATCTTGTTTCATCCATTTCCAATACTTATTTAAAAGATTTTTTTCATACATTAAGACCATCACCGGAAAAAGTTAGAGTTTTAATTGAGGAGGATAGCTATGCTTTTCCAAGCAATCATGCTCAAGGTGCTGTTGTCTTTTTTGGTTACTTATTGTCAGAAGTTAAAAAGAATTGGTTGAAAATTATGCTATTAATAATAATCTTTTTGGTTTCATTAAGTAGAATATATTTAGGAGTCCATTTTCCAATAGATGTTTTTGGTGGATGGATAATTGGTTTTCTAATACTAATAATTTTATTATTTCTAATAGAAAAATATCAAGTTTGGGAGTTTTTATCAAATTATAATAAGAAGTATTTTCACCATGATTATTTGATCCCAATTTTAATTATTAGTATCCCTCTAATTATTTTTCTTATTTATCCTACCTATTCAACTGGTCAAATTATAGGGATTTTATCAGGTATTATCTTAGGAGCAACTTTTGAAAAAAGATATATAGATTTTAACCCTAAAGCAAAACTTTACATTCAGGTTATAAAAATAATCATAGCTTTATCTGTTGCATTGATAATTAGATTTGGGTTAAAGGAAATATTACCTGTCGCAGATTTTTTCACATATATAAGATATTTTATTATGGGATTATGGCTTACTTTCATAATGCCATTAATAATTA
>JAHJRV010000004.1 GCA_018830725.1 Actinomycetota bacterium
AGATGTGGCCATCAGACAATGATCGCTTCTACTCTGATCTTTTAAAACCTGAAAAAATATCTGAACCTTTTCTAAGAGAGTTTACTTACGAAGCAATTAATGCTTCAATACCAATAGTTCTTGGAGGTCATTCTTTAGTTTCAGGAGGACTCTATGCTTTAGTTGAATCAGCCTGGGTTAAAAAAATTAATAAAAACTAAAAAGGAAATTATCATTACAAGGAGTTTTTCTATGGTAGATAATGAAGAAAGAAAATATATTGAGTCAATTTTATATAAGGATCTATCTGAGATTGATCCTTATATTTCTAAATTAATTAAGTTTGAAAAAGAAAGACAACAAAGAAAAATCATACTAATTCCTTCAGAAAGTTTTGCTCCCTCTTCGGTTCTTAAGGCATTAGGTTCACAATTTAACAATATATACTGTGAAGGATATCCCTCAGTTAAGATGACTAGAGATAAAATAGAACTACTAAATGATATCAGTCATCAGTTATCATACTATCGAAGATATGCAGATAGGAGATTTTACAAAGGAATTGAATATATTGATATCTTAGAGAGTTTAGCTCAAAGAAGAATAGCTAAATGTTTTGCAACAGATAATAAGGAAAATAGTGAGATAAAAATTAGTGCTGATCAGATATTTGTAAATATACAGCCCCTTTCTGGATCTATTGCGAACAATTCTGTATATGAAGCTTTTGTGGAACCTGGTGACATAGTAATGGGAATGGCACTACCAGAAGGTGGGCACCTAACTCATGGTTCTGAATTCAACATATCAGGCAAAAGATATAATATTATCTCCTATAAAGTAAACAGAGTAACTGAGAAATTAGACTATGATGAGATAAAAAAATTAGCAATAGAATATAAGCCTAAAATGATAATTGCGGGATACTCTTCTTATCCCTGGGCTCCAGATTGGAAGAAGTTCAGGGAGATAGCAGATGCAGTTCCTGGAAAAGCAATACTTTTTGCAGATATAGCACATTGTGCAGGATTAGCTATTGCTGGTGTATATCCAAATCCTATTGGCTATGCAGATGTTATAACTTTCACTACCCATAAGACTATATGTGGTCCTAGGGGTGCAGTTATTCTTACAACAGATGAAGATAAAGCTAATATTATAGATACAACTGTTTTTCCAGGTGAACAGGGTGGTCCACATGCAAACAAATTTGCTGCTATATCGGTAGCTTTTGAAATAGCTCAAACACCAGAATTTAAAAAACTCCAGGAAAGAATTGTTGAAAACGCAAAGGCATTTGCTGATGAATTACAAAAATTAGGACTTAAACTTTCTTACAATGGAACAGATACCCATCTTGTGGTTATTGATTTAAATGCTATTAAAACTTATACAGGACTTCCTTTAAAAGGTGAAGTAGCAGCAAGAATATTAGATTTATGTGGAATTGTCACTAATAAAAACACCATACCAGGGGACTTAACAGCAGCTGATGCCAGTGGAATCAGAATAGGTACTCCATGGATAACACAGCGAGGAATAAAAAGAGAACAAATTAAAAAACTTGCTGAGCTTATTCATAAAGTTCTAACAAATATACATCCATATTTCTATATTGGAATGTTAGGACAACTTCCGAGAGGTAAGATGGATTTATCAAAATTTGAGGATATAAAAAGAGATGTAGCAAAGTTAGTAAGTGAAATTGAAACTGAAGAATTTGAAAAATCTGGTTATCCTCATTATTGGTTTTTAAATGAAAATTCTAAAGTTAAAAAAACTGCACTATTAGATGAACATAAGAAATTAGGTGCAAAATTGGAGGAAAAAAATGGTTGGTTAATTCCTTCAAAATACAATGATACTAAAAATGAGATTTTGGCTTCAAAAAATTCAGCAGTCCTGGTAGATATGTCCGATTATGGTCTTATTAGAGTTATTGGTGAGAGAGCAAAACCTTTTCTACAACAACTTACTACTAATGATATATCAAAACTAAAACCAGGTCATAGCCAGAGAAGTTTCTTATTAGATAAAGAGGCAATGGTAATTGATGATGTCTTAATCCATCAACTTGAACCAGATAAATTTGATAGACACACCTACATTCTTATGACAAATCCATCTAATACAGATTACGTAAAAACCTGGCTGAGAAATATATCGGATGGTTATATACTTTTTGATGATGAGATATTCAAGAAAGTGGAAGGACCAGTCAAGGTTGATGATTTAAAGGAGATTGAAGACGAGAATTTGATGGGAAGTAAGGCTTTGATTAAAGATGAAAGTTTAATTAAAGATAAAAATTTAAAAATAGTTGCAATTTCTCTTCATGGACCTAACTCAAAAGATGTAATAAAAAGCATTGACCAAAAGCTTGCTGAGATTAAAAAATTTCAATTTGTTAAATATATAATTGATGAAATTGAATGCTTAATCTCACGAAACGGATACAAAACTACTAGTAATAGCAGTAGTAGTAATAATAATAAAGCTAATGATGATTGTAATGGCAATGATCATATTGAAGATAATAATAAAGAAGACCTTGAAGAAGAATTACATTATGATTTTTATACATATCCAAATGATGCAGTTAAGTTATGGAATCTATTATTAGAAAAGGGGAAAGAGTTTAATGTAGTTCCAGCAGGATTTAAGACAAGAGAAAAATTAAGACAAGATAATGGTTTTCCAATATATGAGGATCTTTCAAGAAATGATAAAAAGAAGAAAATAATTGATGGAGTTAGTTTATATGAAATTAGTTTAAAAAATAATTTAAATGATTTGAAAAATTTATTTGTATTAAAACAATTGTATTTTGTTGGTCAAAATAAATTTAAAAAATACTTTCACGGTAAGATTCTTGATGAAAAAAGCTTCAAGGATGAGCAATCATATTTTATTTCTGAAAGAGAATCTAATAAAAATATAGCTCTAAATAAAAAAGAGTTCCCTTTAAAATCTGTTGAAGAAGAGATTTTAAAAAGACAGAAGGAAAATCCAAAGAGAACAGCTCTTTATGAGGAACATAGAAAATTGACCAATAAAATTATAAATTTTGCAGGTTATGAGATGCCAATTTGGTACACAAGTATATCTGAAGAGCACAAAGCAGTAAGAGAGACAGTAGGTTTATTTGATGTTGGACATATGGGAGTAATCGAAATCTCAGGTGAAAACTGCATAAACTTCTTAGATATAGTGACATCAAACTATATTAAATGGATTTCAGATGGACAGTCACAATACACTTATCTCTTAGATTTAGATGGAAAAATCATTGATGATGCAATAATCTATCGCAGAAAAAAGGATAAATATATGATGATAGCTAATGCTGTAAATGAAGATAAAGATTTTGAGTGGTTAAAAGCTGTTAACTCTAAAAAATATATTATTGATAGAGACAATATTTTAAAAGAGATTGAAAACTCAGTAATAATAAGAAATCTAAAAGATGAATCATCTGGAAATGATCAGAAAATAGATATAGCTTTGCAAGGTCCAAATTCATTAGAATTATTGCAAAGCCTTACAACAGATGAAGAAAAAAAGAGAGAACTTAAAAGAATAAAGAGAACAGAATTTATTGAAACAAATCTTGCTGGAATTGAAATGCTTTTATCCAGAACAGGTTATACTGGAGAGGATACTGGATATGAATTATATATACATCCAGATGACTCACCAAAACTCTGGAATCTTCTTTTAGAAAAGGGTAAACAATTTGGAATAAAACCTTGTGGTTTGGCAACTAGAGATTCAACAAGAATAGAAGCAGGATTACCTTTGTATGGAAATGATTTAGCTGGAAGATATAACATCTCTCCCATTGAAGCAGGATTTGGTCCATATGTTAAATTTCATAAACCTTTCTTTATAGGAAGAGAAAAACTTCTGGAGAGAGAAAAATCCAGAAAGATGGATATGATTAGATTTAAAATGAATCGAAAAGGTATTAAAAGAGTTAAAAATGGTGATGTAGTTGTTAGTATAATTGGTCAATATATAGGAAATGTTACAAGTTGTGCGCCAAATGCTGAAGGTTATCAGATAGGTCTCGCTTTTGTTGATAAAAAGTTCACTCAAGAAGGAACAGAAATAGGTATTTTTTCACTTCCACATGATAAGAAATTTGTAAAAGAGAATCAGATAAATAAATTAAAATTTGAGGAAGAAAAACCTATAATTCAATTAAAATTGGGAGAGAAAGTCTTGATACATGAAAAAGCAGTAGTACTTCCCCGCTTTATGGTTGAAAAGGGAAAAACTGAAAGACCTTTAATGGAATAATATTATGAAAATAATAAAGCTTCATTCTTGGAAAGTAACTCCGAAGCAGGCAATTGCAATTCAGCATAAACTTAGAGATAAAATAAAAACTTTTGATGATTTTGATTCTCTAAAAACAATTGCAGGGGTAGATGTAGGATTTATAAAGGAAAAAAATCTAAGTTGTGCTGCATTAGTAATTTTTAGCTATCCTGATATGAGAATTTTAGATGTTAAAACCTGTTCTGAACCCATAAACTTTCCCTATATTCCTACCCTTTTAGCTTTTAGAGAAGTACCAGTTGTGCTTTCCTGTTTTGAAAATTTAGAAAATCCACCAGATATATTGATTTTAGATGGACAGGGATATGCTCACCCCAGAAGGATGGGTTTAGCATGTCATGTTGGAGTATTATTGGATATACCAACAATAGGATGTGCAAAAAGTAGACTAACAGGAGAATTTAATATGCCTGATGAAAAGAAAGGTTCATATTCATATTTATATGATAAAGAAGAAATAATTGGAGCAGTTTTAAGAACTAAAGATGATACTTATCCAGTATTTGTTTCAATAGGTCATAAAGTAAGTTTAGATACAGCTATAAAATTAGTTTTAGAAATGGCTGTTACAAGAATTCCTGAGCCAACTAAAATAGCAGATAGAGAAGTTAAAAAATATGCAAATAAAATAAGAGACATGAAATTAGAACAAGAAAGCTTTTTTAAAAACTATGGAATTTGAAGAAAGAAATATATATTTGGTTCCAATTGGAGATATAGATAGAAATTTTTTTAAATAATTAAATAATTAAAGAAACATTTTTACTTTTAAATCGTCAAATAAGATGGAATTGCTTCTGTTCAAATTAGTTATATTTGTATCTATTATGTTATAATTTTTATGTAAATATGTTATTTTTATAGATTCTATCATTAAGATAAAAAATCTCTTGAAACGGATTTGACTATTATATATTAATTTATGGTATATTAATTTATAATATAAAATTGAAAGGGGGTGGAGACTGGGAAAATTATTTTTGAAAAAATTATTTGAAAGGAGGTGAAAAAATGAACTCTCTATTTATACTCATAATTGCCTTTATCGTTCTAGCAATTGGCTATTTCTTCTATGGTAAAAGAATAGACAGAGATATCATCAAATCTGATCCTGATAAAGCAACTCCAGCAAAAATGTATATGGATGGTGTTGATTTTACTCCAGCAAGCAGAAATGTTTTATTTGGATATCAATACAAATCTATAGCTGCATTAGGACCAATAGTTGGACCAGTAGTTGCTGTTAGGTGGGGATGGCTTCCTGCACTTCTTTGGATTCTCTTAGGAACA
This sequence comes from Actinomycetota bacterium, assembly GCA_018830725.1. NCBI lineage: Bacteria > Bacillati > Actinomycetota > Actinomycetota bacterium. The sequence goes on from JAHJRV010000004.1 coordinate 5,614, forward strand.
TTCTTTATTGGTTGGGTTCAGGATTATACTAGTCAGATAATGCCCATGAGAGAGGAAGGTAAAACCTTTGGTGCACTTAGCTACAGTCTGATTTCACCAAGAGCGAGAACAATTCTACTCATCTTTATTTATTTATACCTACTTCTGATAATGGGTGCATTTGGAAAGATTGTTTCCGCTGACCTGATGACTAATGGAAAGATACCATTAGGAGTGATCATGGCTATTTTAGTTGGTATATTAGCTGGACAGATGATATATAAGTGGAAGCAGGATATTATCTTAACAACAGTAATAGTTGTTATTTTAGCCTTTATATTTATCTATCTTGGTTCACTTGAAGGAGTAAAGACTTTCTTTGAGACATTCAATGCTTGGCAGATTAAAGGAGTCCCTGTAATATGGTCATTGTTAGTTATGATTCTCTGCTTCATAGGAGGTGTAGCTGCCATTTGGAGGTTTGCTCAACCTGTTAACTTCATCTCATTCTGGATTGTATTTTTGGGAATGATTGCAACAGTTTTAGGTATCTTAATCTGGCATCCCAATGTTTTACCTGAGTACCCTGCTTTTACGTCATTTATGGGTGATCCTGCTGTAGGACCTTTATATCCGTTGCTATTTGTAACCATTGCTTGTGGTGCCGTTTCTGGTTGGCATAGTCTTGTATCCAGTTCAGGAACTGCAAGACAGTTGGAAAAGGAAACTGATGCTCTTCCAGTTGGTGGAGGAGCAATGTGGTTGGAAATGATTCTGGCTGTTTTAGCAATAATTGTTGTTGTTGGAGCAGTTCCACGTGAAAAGTATTTGGAGTTAGCAGCTGTTGGTAAGAACGCTGGTATCTTTGCAACAGGAATGACGGAATTCCTTAGCCGTGTTGGTATTCCTAAGAGCTTTGGAGGAGCTTATGCTGGAGTTTTCCTATGTTTACAGGCTCTAACAATCATGTGGCTGGTAGTCAGATTCATGAGGGTAGCAAGTACTGAATTCCTTGGTGATAAAATTCCATTGTTTAAGAATATCTATTTTGGAGCTTTTATCGCTGTTCTTCTATCAATTTTAGTTGTTTGGACAGGTGCATGGGCAACCATATGGACCTTATTTGGAAGTTCCAATCAATTGATGGCTGCATTAGCTCTATTTTTAGTTTCTATATGGTTACTCAAAGGAAAGGTTCAAAATAAATGGGTACTATATCCTGCAGTTTTCATGTACATAACAACAATGGTAGCTCTTGCATATACATTTATCAAGGATGGATTTCTAAAGGGCGGAGTAAGCGGATGGCTTGCTGGAATTATTGGATTGATACTCTTTATTGCTGCTCTAATTCTTGGATGGGATATCTATCAAGCTATTCAAAAACATAAAGCTGGTGAAGTAGAAGAAATTGTGTAGGAAATACAAGAAGAATAAGGCAAACTCCTAAGTAAAAGGTAATAAAAAAGTAATAATAAAATAGTTGAATCAACTAAAATGTAGAATAGAACCAGTTACTAAAGTAAAAATCGCGGTAATACCTGTTGTAATTTTATAGTAATCAAACATTAGAGGAGAGCCTTTTTTAAGGCTCTCCTCCCTATATGAGATATCTTGAAACAGATATCATTTTAGGTTTAGAATTTTTTGTTATATAAAATATTTATTTTAGGTCTACCAAAATTGAGTTTGTTACTATATTATGAAATAATTATTTATGGAATGAAAAACAATATTATAAGAGAGAAAATTCTACCTTCACTTAAAAAATTTAAAAAAACTATAAGTGAATTCTTTTACGGTATGACCACATATGAATGGGTAGAACTTGCAAGAAAAGAAAGACTTGATTTAGAACATCTATTTATATTGCTTTCTTTTAGTGATATATTGGGATTGTCACTACCCACAAATTATTACTCTTTTAGATTTCTTCCATACATAATACCAGAGTTAAATATCTGGAAACGAAGGATGTTAAGAAAAAGAAGTTTATTAGATTTAGCAACTGAGGATATAGGATAAATTGAATTAAATAAAATTATATATTATATTGAGTTAGATTTGATTAGATTAAATTAGATTGGATTGGATTATATCAAGTTAAGTTAGGTAAATTTAAATTAGATAATGTTAAATTTATTTTGTTTTTTACTTGATTTTAGAAAAAATCTTATTATAATACAGTAATTTAAAAATATTACTATATTATCTAATGCAAAATATCTAATATAAAAATATTATTTAGAAGATTGTGGAGGAAGGTGAAAATGTGAACGAAAAAAATAAGGAAGAGAAAAAGGAGGGAACTTTAAAGAAGTTTGGAAAGGCAGCTAAGGGTTTTCTTTATGGAATGGCTGGACATGATATGGCTCGTTTTGCTTTAAAAACAAGAGGAAGTATGGAACACCTATTTATTTTAATTACAATGGGTGACCTTCTTGGAGTGCCTATACTTCCACCATATTATTCTCTTAGATTGCTGCCTTATGTTGTTCCACAAATATCAACCTGGAAGAGAAGAATGCTGCGTGAAAAAGATTTAACTGATGCCTTAGCATAAACTCTTGAGATTTAAACCATTAAAAAGATTAGAAACTGTAAAAAATAAAAATATAAAAAATAGGAAATAGCATTATTATTAAATTATCAAATTTTAAAATACAACTTAGTTAACATTTAAATCCAAATAATTCCTATTTAAATATAATTCAGTAAATATTTAATATGAATTAATTAAAAAATATTTATGTATAATTCAATAATATTTTTTAATGGAGGTGATTAAAATTTTATTTAAAAACTTTTTTAAAGAATATCCTGAAAGAAGATATATTATGTTTGGTGGAAAAGGTGGGTTAGGTAAAACAAGCTTTTCTGCTGCAACAGCGTATTATCTTGCAAAAAAGGGGTTTAAGGTCCTTGTTTTTTCAGTTGATCC
>JAHJRV010000005.1 GCA_018830725.1 Actinomycetota bacterium
CTGTTTTTATTCAAACTGAGCCAGTTAAAGATTTGGGTGATTTAAGTTCAATTTTGGATGAATTAAGTGATATCTCTGTTGAAAATGTGGTTGAGGATACTAATAATGAGATATCAGCTATTTTTTCTCCAAATGATTTTAAAAAAGTAGAAAAATTCAGAGAAGATGATATTCAACAGATAGTAGATATATTAAGAAGTTCATATGAATATATATTTTTAGATCTACCTAATAACTTAAACTTAAATTCTACAAAAGCTGGTATTAATTCTTCAGATGAGCTGATAATAGTTACACTTCCACAATTTCTTTCAATAAGAAGATGCGATTGTCTACTAAAAGAAATTACTTCCTTTAAAAAGGGAGCAAATATTCATCTTGTTGTAAATCGATATGATAGCTTTTCTGCAATTCCTTTAAGACATATAGAGCAGTTTTTAGAAATTCCAATTTCTCAGGTGATATCCGAGGATTTAACACTGGGAATGATGTTTGATCAAAAAGGTACATTATTATGTGATAGAAAAGATTTATCTGTAATTAGTTCTATTAATAAACTTGTTTATATAATTTCTAATTCTAAAAATTTAAAGGTTAAAGAGGATTAGTAATGATCGCTGCAGTGAGAAATTCTCTAATTTCTGAAAAGAATTTCTTTAAAAAGAGTGACGAAAGTATCGTAAATTCTCAGCCAGATTTATCTGAAATAAGAAATCAGATTCAAATAAAGTTGCTTGAGAAATTAGACTCTTCACTCTTTAATATACCCGATTTCGAAAATAAAAGAGAAAGACTTATTAAGGAGATTATAAATCTTTTCAAGGAAGAGAAAATAATATTATCCAGAACACAAATGAATAACTTAATAGAGGATTTAATTAACTCTATTTTGGGTTTGGGTAGATTAGAGCCGTTGATCAATGATAGTGAAATATCAGAAATTATGGTAAATGGGGAAAATTATATCTATATAGAAAGAGATGGACATATCTATCAAACTAAAATCAAATTATCAAGTGAAGAGCAGCTCTATCATTTAATTGATAAGATAATATCTCCACTGGGTTTAAGAGTTGATGAAAGTTCCCCTATGGTTGATGCTCGTTTACCAGATGGATCAAGAATAAATGTTATTATTCCACCTCTTTCCTTGGTAGGTCCAATAATAACTATAAGGAAATTTATTCTGAAATTATTTTCATTGGATCAACTGGTAAAAATCGGGACTTTAAGTAATGAAATGGTGAAATTTCTAAAGTCAGTTATTATGGGAAAATGTAATATCATAATTTCAGGTGGAACTGGAAGTGGTAAAACCACTTTCCTAAATGCTCTTTCTACAGTTATTTCATCAGATGAAAGGCTGGTAACTATTGAAGATGCAGCAGAACTAAAGTTAGCACAACCGCATGTAATTTCTTTGGAAAGCAGACCCCCAAATATTGAAGGAAAAGGTGAGATCACCATAAGAGATTTGGTTAGAAACGCCTTAAGAATGAGACCTGATAGAATAATAATTGGCGAAGTTAGGGGTAAAGAGGCACTTGATATGCTTCAAGCTATGAATACTGGACATGATGGCTCTCTTACAACTGTTCACGCAAATTCTCCAGAAGATCTCATTTCTCGTTTAGAAACAATAACATTAATGTCTGATGTAAACCTATCAACGAAATCGGTTAAGAGAATGATCATAGCAGCCTTAGATTTAATAATACATATGGAGAGATTCCCTGATGGTAAAAGAAGAGTAACTAAGATAAGTGAGATACTGCTTGAAAGGGAAGATGTAAAAGTTAAGGATATCTTCGTTTTCAAACAGGAGGGAGTGGATTCTGGTGGTAAGGTATTAGGAAACTTCTACTATACAGGTAATATGCCAAATTTTTATAATAAACTGCTTTCACAAGGTATTAAGTTAAAAATGCATTGATTTTTAAAATTCCTTTATGTTAGGTCATTATGAATTTATTTATAAATACTAAATTTTTAAAATTACAAAGACCTCGATTTGTTAATAATTTATATAACTTCTTCAAGCAGTGCTATGAAAGATTTGCTCAGAAATTTGAAATATATCTTTCAGCTAAAAAGCTTTTATTAGTAGTATTAAACGGAATTTTTATTTTGGGTTTATTAATTTATCTGTTTTCTGAAAATCTTCTTATTTCTACTATCTTTTCGCCATTTGGCATTTTTATATTTATTCCCATTAATGATTTATTAAAAAGAAAAAGAAGAAATCTTATCGAAAACCAGATTTTAGAATTTTTATCTTTATTAAATATTACCTTAAGAGCAGGACTTACTATAAGAAATGGGCTTGAGATATGTAGTAAAAAGATAAAGTCACCATTAGGTGAGGAACTTAAAAAAGTGATAAATGAAATAAATATAGATATTGACATATTGAAATCACTTCATAATATGGCAAGTAGAATTAAAATACCAGAGATAGATTTGATTGTTTCAGCAATAGAAATAACGGGAAGGGTTGGAGGCGATGTCACTGAAATATTTAGCTCTTTAATAAATATAATAAGAGAAAGACAAAATCTAAAAGAGGAAATAAGAGTCTTTACAACGCAAGGTCGTCTTTCTGGAAACATAATCTCCTTTCTTCCGTTGGGATATTTCGTATTATTTTACATTTTTGAAAGTGAACATGTTAAGTTAGTTTTTTCAAAAACATTAGGTGTGACAATTGTTTTAACAGGCTTGTTGCTAAATCTAATTGGTTATTTAATTATAAGAGGAATAACAAAGCCAGGAATCAATTATTCAAGACACAAGGAAAGAGAAAATAATAAAATTTTAAAAAAATTTCAATTACTGTTCAAAGAAATTATTGAAATATTAAAGAGACATAAGCTAATTAGATTATTTTTTAAATCTAAAAATTTTAAAAATTTTTTAATTTTCTATAACGATTCTTATAAAAATTTTGATGAAGACTTATTAGAAAAAATAATTTCTATGAAAATAGTATTTGTAGTATTAGCAATAATTATCTCCATCATCTATAGTAATTCAATTAAATCCTTTACCCTGTTTTTAGTTGTCATTAGTATACTTTTCTTTTTTATACCAGATTTTTATATTAGGAAGAAGGTAGCAAGAGAGAGTGTTTTAATAGATCGAGATTTGCCAAAGGTGATTGATGAACTAAATTTAAGTTGTAAAGCAGGGTTGAATTTAAGGAAAGCACTATATTTGGTTACAAATAATACAGTTGGTTTGTTGGGTAAAGAATTAAGGAATCTGGTAAGGAATTTGAAATTGGGCAAACCTAAACAGGAAGCTTTTAATGAACTGATTGGTAGAACAGAAAGCAGTGAATTAAAAAGTTTTATTTCAGCTTTAATACAGGGAGAAATATTTGGTGTTCCCGTATCTGAGATTTTAGAAAATCAAGCAAAGGATTGTAGACTTAGAGTTCATAAGAGGGAAGAACAAAGAGCTAGAAAAATTCCTATTTTGATCCTTTTTCCACTAATATTTTTTATACTTCCAGGATTTTTGACTATCGCAGTGGGAACATTTATTTTTTCAATTTTAAATATTTAACCTAAAAGAACAATAATTATTTAAGAGTCAATAATTATAAGAAAGGGGAAAACAAATGAAAGTAATACTAAAGAGAGTAAAAATGGAGAAAGGGCAAAGCACAATTGAATATGCCTTAATTATTGCGGTTGCTTTTGTACTTGTTGGAATACTTCTTAAAATAGCAAGTCCTAAATTTTCAGAATACCTGAATGCAATTTTTTCAAAATTAATGTCCTTTTTATAAAATTTTAGTACTCCTTAAAATTTAATAGCAGGTGTTCCTTAAAGTTAAGATCATTTTCCTCTCCCTTTATGGGTGAGGGATAGGGAGAGGGTGTAAATTTGATAATTTAAATATTTCCCCCTCCCCTAAAATCCCCTCCCACAAGGGGAGGGGAATAATAAGAGAAGATCTTCTTACTCCTTTCACGAGTGGAGGGGACTACATATGTAGATAACTACACTGTTAGAAACTACAGTTGTAGATAACTATACTTTTTGGAAAAGAGCTTAAAATTTTTGAAAAAAATAATTTAAAAAAATAATATTAACTACACTTTTTAGTGAAGAGCCATAAAATTCTATAAAATAAGGATAAGTTTATGAACAATATTTATGTATTATTTAGAAAAGAGAAAGGTCAATCAGCAACTGAATTTGCTCTGGTCTTACCAATTATACTGATAGTAATTTTAGTGATTGTTCAATCAGGAATCATAGTAAACGCTCAACTTGTTATTACTCATGCTGCGAGGGAAGGGGTAAGGGATGGTTCAGTTACAAATAATAACTCAAAGATTATAAACTCAATAAGAAATTCAACAAGAACTCTTGATTATGATATGTTAAATATATCTATTAACCCCTCATCAGGTAGAAAAATTGGAGATTATTTGACTGTATTGATTGAATATAAACCTCCAATTGTTATTCCTATAATAAAATCATTTTTTCCTAGTAATATTTGTTTAAGATCATCAGCGACAATGAGGATTGAAAAAGAGTAATAAACTATGAAGTTTAATAGATAAAATGGAAAATCTTAATAAGGGTCTTATAATTAAACTTAGAAAATTTATAAAAAAGTTCAACTTTCAAAGAGGTAATGTAACTATTCTAAGTATAACAATCACTATAGTTCTAATAGTATTTACTCCATTTATTATAGATGTTGCAATTCTTTTTAAGACTAGAGCAGATGCAAAATCAGCTTCAGATGCAGCCTCTTTAGCTGCAGCTCAAGAGATTCTGTTTTTAGAAGATGGTGAGAATGTAGCAAAAGCTATAGCTGAAAAAAATAATGCTAAGTTGGTATCATATTTTGCTAATAATAACGAAGTTATAGTAACAACCTCTAAAATTGCAAATTTTATATTTATTGATAATTTTATAAAAGGTTCTATAGAAATAAAAGCTACCTCCAGTTCTGAGGTAAAATTTCCCTGGGGTGAGTAATAAATGAATATTTAAAAATAAACTTAACGTTTTATTTTAGTAATTATTTTTAACATTTTGTTATAGTAACAACAATTTATAAGAATTTAATTAAAATTACAAAATAATTAGTTTATAATTTAAGATACAAAGTTTTTATAAAAAAAATTTTCTTATAGAATTTTTATTAAATTTTCAATACACTTCGTTAAATAATTCTATAAGAATATGTATGAATAAATATTATTTATTCTGAAGATTTCATGGTATAATTTGCACTTATTTGTAAGAATCTTATCCCTTTTAGGGGTAATTTTGTCCAAAGGAGGTAATTTGTGAGGAGATATGAGATGATGATGATTACTGATTCTACTCTTGGTGAAAAAGAACAAGAAGATCTAGTTTCCAAAGTCAAGGATATAATATCAAAATATGATGCTGAGTTATATAGCATTGATAAGTGGGGAGAGAAAAAATTAGCTTATTCAATAAAAGGTTATGATATAGGAACATATTATGTTTTATTTTTTTCAGGTTCAAATGAATTAATTGAAGAATTAAAAAGGGTATTAAAAATAACAGAAGGAATAATAAGATTTAGAATTTTTAGAAGAGAAGATTTAGAGAAAGTAGAGTAAAAGATTATTATTAATAATAATTACCAAGGTCCAAAATAAAAAGTATTACTTTATAAAAATTTATAATAAAATTTAGTGTATTATTTTAAATATTTAAGAGAGGGAAAAGATGGCAAGTATAAATAATATAACGATATTAGGTAACTTAACCAGAGATCCAGAATTAAGATTCACTCCAAGTGGAAGTCCTGTAGCAAATTTTGGAATAGCAGTGAGTAGGAGATGGCAAAATAGCATAGGAGAGTGGCAGGAAGATGTAAGTTATGTTGATGTAGTTGCGTGGAGAAGTTTAGCTGAAAATTGTGCTGAATCTTTGAAAAAGGGGGATAGGATAATTGTAAATGGAAGGCTTCAGATGAGAACCTGGGAGACTCAGGATGGTCAAACACGAAATAAGATTGAGGTTATAGCCAGAGTTATAGGGCCAAGTCTTGAGTGGGCAACTGCTTCAATTACCAAAAATATAAAAGCCCAAGAAGTATCCTCAGAGCTACTTGAAGGGGAATCGGGAGAAACAAATGATATACCATTTTAAGAGAGGAGGTATTAGTGCGTGAGAGAGGAAGTGCAAAGAGAACAGAATATCCAATTAAGCGGAGAAAAAGATACTGTTTTTTCTGCAAGAATAAAATTAAATATATTGATTACAAAGAGATTGGTTTAACCAGAAGATATATTTCTGATAGGGGCAAAATAAGACCTCGAAGGATTACTGGGGTTTGTGTTCAACATCAATCTGATTTAGCAAGAGCTATTAAAAGAGCAAGAGAACTTGCATTAATGGGATATATTACAAAGGTTTAATAGGAGATAGATTTGAAAATTATTCTTAAGGAAACAATAGAGAATTTAGGAAGAGCTGGTAATATTGTAGATGTAAAAGATGGATTTGCCAGAAACTATTTAATTCCTAAAAAATTGGCAGTTAAAGCTACTGAGGGAAATATTAAACATATAGAAGTCATAAAAAAGAAGGGTGTGGAGTCGGAAGCGAAAGATAGAGCTCATGCCAAGGCACAAGCTGAGATCTTAAATAATCTCGTTCTCACAATATCTAAGAAAGTTGGAGAAGAAGGAAAACTTTTTGGATCGGTAACAGAAAGAGATATATTTGAAAAGATTCAGGATGAAACTGAAATAGCTATAGACAAAAGAAGAATAATTTTAAAAGAAAGTATCAGATATATCGGGGAATATGTAGTTGATATTCGACTTTATCCTGAAGTGGAGGCTCATGTAAAAATAAGGGTAGTAGATGAAACTGGAAGAGAGTGGTTAGAACTCGAGCCATGGAGAAAGGAAATAGAAGAAGAGAAAATAAAAGAGAAGAAAGAGGTAGAGGAGAAGGAGAAGATAAAAAAAGAAGAAGATAAATAAAATTCAAAGATAATTAAATTAGAAAAATGTTTAATTTTAATATAAAAAACTCCTTTTAAAATATTTTTAACATTTGAAAATAATAGGTTAAAAATGGCGAGAAAAAATTCAAAAAGTTCACTCGATTTAACAAGGCTTGATAGAATTCCACCACATAATATTGAAGCAGAAGAATCAATCCTTGGTGCAATGATGATATCTCAGGATGCGATTGCAATTGGTGGAGAAATATTAGATGATGACGACTTTTACAGAGGTAACCACAAAAAGATATATAGTGCAATAAAGAATGTTTATGTTAGAGGAGAAGCAGCAGATCCGATAACTATTACTGAAGAATTAAAAAGAATGAATGTCTTGGAGGATGTAGGCGGAAAAGCCTACATTCATACACTAATAAGTAATGTACCATTAGCAGCAAATGCGAAACATTATGCGACCATTATAACGCAAAATGCTACTTTAAGAAGACTCATTGAAGCAGCGACAAAGATTGCTGCTATGGGCTATGAGGTTCCAGAGAGTATAGAAAAGACAGTTGATACCGCAGAACAGATAATTTTTGATGTATCAAAGAGGAAAATTAAAGGAGACTTTACAGTCTTAAAAGATCTTCTAAAAGAAGGATTTGAGCAGATCGAAAAGCTTCATGGAATGGGAACTCAGATAACTGGACTTTCAACTGGATTTAAAGACCTTGATAGATTAACATCTGGACTCCAACCATCTGATTTAATCATAGTTGCTGGAAGACCATCAATGGGAAAAACATCACTTGTTTTAGGAATAGCTCAATATGTTGGACTACAATTGAAAAAACCAGTAGCTATATTCTCTTTAGAAATGGCTTGTCACCAACTTTCCCAAAGGATTATGTGTTCGGAAGCAGAGATTGATGCAACCAGACTTAAGACTGGAAGACTTAAAGAAGATGACTGGCCCAGGTTGGCAAAAGTTGTAGGTGAGTTAGCTGAAGCCCCTATTTTCATTGATGACACAGCATCAATAAATATGATGGAGTTAAGAACTAAGACAAGAAGACTTATAACTCAACAAAATATTGCCTTGATAGTTGTTGATTATATACAATTAATGACTGGACCTGCTAATCTTCAAAATAGGCAACAAGAGGTCTCCGAAATATCCAGGTCTTTAAAAATTTTGGGTAGAGAATTTAATGTTCCTGTAGTTGCAGTTTCACAACTTTCACGCGCATGTGAATTAAGACAGAATAAAAGACCTCAACTTGCGGATTTAAGAGAGTCTGGAGCAATAGAACAGGATGCTGACTTAGTAATCTTTATTTATAGAGATGAGCTTTATAATTCGGATACTGAAGATGCTGGAATTGCAGAGATAATAATTAGAAAACATAGAAATGGTCCAACCGGTGATATTAAGCTTACTTTTAGACCTCGATTTACAAAATTTGCTGATTATACTGAAGAATACAAAGAACTTTCATAAATACTTTAATGTTTGTTGCCATATAAAAAATACAGATAATTTCTATAAAACTCCGATACTTATTATCATTTAATACCCAGACTAATTGTTATTTATTTCTTAAAACACTTACCACATTAAAAATTATAGACAGCCTTCGTAAAATTATGCTCAAATCTTCCAAGGGTAATTATTTTTTATTTTTCTATTTTCACCTGAATAATATAAAATAAGATGTGGTGAAAAATGAAAATTATTCTTATTAAAAGGAGATAGATTGGCAAAAATATATGATGTGATTATTGTTGGTGGAGGACCTTCTGGTATTTTTTCAGCGATTGAGTTGACAAAAAATAACGATTTAGATGTTCTACTTTTAGAAAAGGGAAAAGATCTTAAAGAAAGGGATTGTCCAGGAAAAGGCAAAAAATGCTTAAAGTGTAAATTGTGCGCCATTACTAGTGGTTGGGGAGGAGCAGGAGCTTTTAGTGATGGAAAGTTAAATCTATCTACGAAAATAGGTGGATGGTTAAGTGAGTATATTTCTGAAAAGGAATTCTCAGAATTAATAGAATATATTGATGACATATATTTAGAATTTGGAGCTCCTAACGACGATATTTGTTTGGATGAAGATAGAGTTAAGGCTTTGAAAGATAAAGCTAAAAGATCTGGTTTGTTATTTATTCCTACCCCAATAAGACATTTAGGTACGGATAGGTGTGTTCATGTTTTAGAGAGGATGAGATCTTATATAAGTTCCAAGGTAGAAGTATTGACTGAAAGTGAAGTTGTAAAAGTTTTAACATCTGATAACAAGGTTGGTGGTGTAGTGCTTGCTAATGGAACTAGATATTTATGCAAAAATCTAATTTTATCACCAGGTAGAGAAGGTTCAGACTGGTTAATGAAAGAGGTGAAAAGGTTAAAGCTAAAAGTAGAAAATAATGCGGTAGATATTGGATTGAGGGTGGAGGTGCCAGCATATGTTATGAAACCAGTTACAGATTACTTTCATGAATCAAAATTAATATATTACTCAAAGCAGTTTGAGGATCAGGTTAGAACATTCTGTATGAATCCATATGGTATTGTTTCTACTGAAAAATATGGAGATGTAATAACTGTAAATGGTCATAGTTATGCGAAAGATAAGACAGATAATACAAATTTTGCTTTACTTGTATCTACCAATTTTACAGAACCATTTAAAGAACCCATAGCTTATGGAAAATATATTGCGAGATTAGCGAATCTACTTGGTGGTGGAACTATTATTCAGAGATTGGGTGATTTGAAAAAGGGAAGAAGGTCTACTATGGTTAGAATAAAACGAAGTAAAGTAATACCAACTCTAAAAGAAGCAACACCTGGTGATTTAAGTTTTGTACTTCCGTATAGATATCTTTTAGATATATTAGAGATGTTAAGTGCACTAAATGATATAGTTCCAGGAGTGGAAGCAAGAGATACTCTTCTTTATGGAATCGAAACCAAATTTTACTCGTGTAGACTTCATCTATCTCCAAATTTAGAAACAGAGATAAAAAATATGTATGCAATTGGAGATGGTGCTGGGATCAGTAGAGGTTTAGTCCATGCATCTGTTTCGGGAGTTATAACTGCTAGAGATGTTTTAAAAAAACAAAAAATAGGAGGGCAAGGCTTTAGCCTTGCATAAAATAAGAGGTCATTTAACAGAATAATAAATACTAATTAAAAAATTAAAAAGGAAAGGTGATTTAATTTGCCAGGTATTGTAGTAATTGGAACTCAATGGGGTGATGAAGGAAAGGGTAAAATCATAGATTATCTTTCTAAAGATGCTGATGTAGTTGTAAGATTTCAGGGTGGGAATAACGCTGGTCATACCGTAGTAACAAAAGAACATAAATTTCAATTCCATCTTATACCTTCAGGAATTTTAAATCCAGATATTATAAATGTCATTGGCAATGGTGTTGTTGTAGATTTAGAAGCATTAGTCAATGAAATTGATTATTTGCACAGTAAAAAAATTACTACTTCAAACTTGAAAATTAGTCCAAATTCTCATCTTGTGATGCCTTATCACAGAATTTTAGATGAAGTAAGAGAAAATCTATTAGGTAATATGAAGATTGGAACAACAAAAAGAGGAATTGGACCATCTTATTCTGATAAAGCTTCTCGCTCTGGAATAAGAATGCAAGATTTATTAAATATAAAAGTATTTAACAAAAAACTTGAATTTGTATTAAAGGAAAAGAATGCTATTTTAACTAAAATCTATAATCTCCAGCCACTGGATTTTAATGATATATTGGAGAAATTCAAATATTTATCACAAAAAATAGGCGATTATGTTTCAGATACATCAAAATTAATAAATGATGCTCTTGATGAAGACAAAAAAGTATTATTTGAAGGAGCACAGGGAACTTTTTTAGACATAGATCATGGTACTTATCCCTTTGTGACTTCATCATCAACAGTTGCAGCTAGCGCATGTATCGGTTCTGGTATTGGACCAACAAGAATTGATAAGATTATAGGAGTAACTAAAGCTTACACAACCAGAGTTGGTCAAGGACCTTTCCCAACAGAGATAAAGGGGAAATTAGGAACTATGTTGAGGGAGAAAGGTTCTGAATATGGAGCTACAACAGGAAGACCTCGAAGGTGTGGATGGCTTGATACAGTTTTACTTAAATACGCAAGTAGAATTAATAGTATTACATTCCTTGCTCTTACAAAATTAGATGTGCTTTCATTTTTAAATAATATAAAAATCTGTAATAGCTACTCTTATAATGATAAATATTATAAGGAGCTTCCCTATAATCAAAACATTTTCCATAATGTGAACCCTTTATATGAGAATTTTTTAGGATGGGAAGAGGAGATATCAGAAGTAAGAAATTTTAATGATTTACCGAAAGAAGCAAAGAAATATATAAAGAGAATAGAGGATGAAGTAAAAGTTCCTATAAAATTAGTATCTGTTGGTCCGGAAAGAGATCAAATAATTAAGTTTGAAGAATCAATTTGGTAATAAACTAAATATCAAAATCAGTCGATTCCCCTCCCTTGATGGGAGGGGGTAGGGGGATTTATCCTCTCCCTTGGTGGGAGAGGGAAAGGGAGAGGGGGAATTTAAAATGTCTTCAGAATCATGGCACAAATCTCTAACAATAATTAGATTTAACAAAATATAAATTATATTAATTTAAAAAATATACTTTTATAGGAGGATTCATTGATATCAAGATATAGCAGACCTGAGATTAAAAAAATCTGGTCAGATGAAAACAAATACAGAAGATGGTTAGAGATTGAGCTTTTAGTATGTGAGATACAAACAAAAATTGGGATAATTCCAAAAGGTGTTTTAGAAAGGATAAAAGGGAAAATAAGTTTTGATTTAAAGAGAATCTCAGAGATAGAAAAAACAACTAAACATGATGTAGCTGCTTTTTTAAAAAATATTTCAGAAAATATTGGACAAGACGCTCGATTTCTACATTTTGGTCTTACATCATCTGATATTAAGGATACAGCATTATCTCTAAATTTAAGGGATGCCCTCACAATTATAACAAGAGACTTAAATGGATTAATAGAAATACTCAAAGAAAAGGCGATTAAATTTAAATACGATTTGATGGTAGGAAGAACACATGGCATGCATGCAGAACCTATAACCTTTGGAGTAAAAATGGCTAACTGGGCATTTGAAATGGACAGAAATAGGTCAAGAATTATGAGAGCAAAGAATGAGATAAGTTATTGCAAGATTTCAGGAGCAGTTGGAACATATTCTAATATAAATCCTGAGGTTGAGAGATATGTATGTGAGAAGTTAGATTTAAAACCAGAGCCAATTTCAAGTCAGATAATTCATAGGGACAGACATGCTTATTGTCTAAATGTATTGGCTTTAGCAGGAAGCAGTATTGAGAAAATGGCAACAGAGATAAGAAATCTTCAGAGAACAGAAATAGATGAAGTTCAGGAACCGTTTTCTAATAGCCAGATAGGCTCATCTGCTATGCCTCATAAAAGAAATCCAATTATCAGTGAGAGATTATGTGGACTTGCAAGATTATTAAGAGGTTATGCTCAGACGTCTATGGAAAATATTTCTCTTTGGGGGGAGAGGGATATGTCTCATTCTTCAACAGAGAGACTCATATTACCTAATAGCACAATCTTATTAGACTATATGCTTTATAAATTTAAGTATATGATGAAAAACTTGATTGTTTTTCCTGAAAATATGAGGAAAAATCTTGAACTATCAAAGGGACTTATATTTTCTGAAAATGTTTTAATAGAACTTGTTAAAGCTGGTTTATTAAGAGATAGAGCACATGATTTGGTAAAAAAATGTTCAGACAAAGTCTACAGTGAAAAAATCAGTTTTAAACAGGCATTACTAAGCAGTGATGAAATTTGTTTAGTTTTAACTAATGAGCAGATAAGCGAGTGTCTAAATATAAAATCATATTTAAAAAATGTTGATCTTATAGTTAATAAGCTTAAGAAAATCCATTAAATATAATGCTTTTAATAGTATATGTTTTTGACTTTTTGCATCAAGGAGTTTATACTCAAGTAGATAAAAGTATTTTTACTTAAAAATAAATTTTGGAGGTTTTAATGGAATCTAAAGCTGATTACAGGAGAGTACCTATTACTATGCCTAAAGAAATGTATACATACATGTTAAAGTTAGGTACTGAATCTGAAGAAACAGGAGGTAAGAAGCTTCAAGTAACATGGATAGTAAGATGTGCACTTAAGGCTATTATGGATGTGGATTTGGATGTAAGTAATATAAATTCTGAGGAAGAGTTAGAATCAAGAATAAAAGAAGCATTCAGGAAATATAAATAAACTGAGAACTATATGATAATCACAGATGTTCTTTAAGGATGATTGCGTTAGTCAATAGTTTTTAGATGGAGTATCTTATTTGTACCAGCTTCTATAACACAAACAAATTGTTTAGTAAGTTTATCTTTTTCAAAATCTTTTCCAGGACCTATACCAGAAATTATGAAAGCATCTTTCCCCTCAAACCTTGCTTTTTCTACAGAGAAGATTAACAGTGGGAACTTCTCAGGTAATTGTTCTTGCCCTGTAAGATATTTATATATTTCAGATTCTAATATCTTTAAATTTTCATCAAAATGTGGAAATTGTAAAACTTTGGATTTTATACTTTTATATAATATCTTATCGTATTCATCTTTTATTAAGAGGACTTGATTTGAATCTATTGGTAAAATTTGTTCAATAGTTTCTTGTGTAGATATCCTTTCTTCAGATTTTTGTTTTGTAAAAAATTCATCAATATAATTTTGTGTATAATCATTTTCTGAAACAGTTATTATAGGTTGTGGTACGAAAACTCCAGGCTTTATAGTTATTAATTCTCGTTCCACTATACCCTCTTCAGTTACTACCGATTGCTCAGCTTCAGCTACTTCTTCATCTTTAACTTCTCCTTCTACTGTATCTTCTCCATTGCCAAATTCTTTAGGTGTAGTTTCTTCTGAAATAGTGGCTCCTTTTGACAATTCCTCAGCTTCTTGAGCTGCTTTCTCCATAAGAATTGGAGAAGCAAAGTACGGACCATAGGTTCTAAGTACTAAAGTTCCTAATATTAATATAGCTAATACGCTTATAATTGAAATAAATTGCCATCTTGACCAGATTGGTTTGGGTATTAGAGTTGGATGAATTTCTATACTTTTTTCTCTAACTAATTTAGCCAACTTTTTTGCTTTATCAAAAGATAAATCATAAAAAGCAGATGAGGAGATGAACTCTTTTACACCTTTTATCTCATTAAAATACTTTTTGCAATCTGGGCATGTTTTTATATGCTCTTCTACTTTTTTATTTTGGTTAATAGAGAGTTCAGAATCAATATATTCAGAAATCATATTTTTTATATTTTTGCAATTCAATTTATCACCTTTAAATATATCTTTTAATATAAGACTTTAAAAATCTATTTTTTGTTCTCTTTCTTCTTTCAAAATATTTCTTAAGATCTCTCGAGACCTGCTTATTCTTGATTTAACTGTTCCTAAGGGAATATTTAAAATTTCAGATATTTCTTTATATTTCAAATCGTATATATCATTTAGTACAATTACAATTCTAAGATGTTGTGGTAGTTTTTGAAGTAGGTTCTGTACTTTATCTGTTTCTTCAGCTTCTAAAATTCTATTTGAAACTTCATTAAATCTATTTTTATAAGTAACCTTTTCTGTTAATTTTAGTTCTTCATAAGAACCAGATATTAATTTTTTTCTTTTAATAAGTATGTCTTTACAGACATTACATGTGATTCTATAAAGCCATGTAGAAAACTTGGAAGCTCCCTTAAAGCTTTTAGCTCTTTTAATTAATCTGATAAATGTTTCCTGAGTTGCATCCCATGCGTCTTGAGAATTATTCATAAAGCGGAATGATAAATTATAGATATTTTTCTGGTGACGTTTTACAAGTTGAACAAGAGCTTCCTCATCCCCTCTTGTGTAATATCTTATAAGTTTTTCATCATTTATTTTTTCTCTTTTAAATTTTATTGTCATGAAATATTTTTTTTCTTTTATATTTGACTGTTACTGGATTTAAAACTAATATTCTCATATAAAGGTTATAATAATAAGCTATTTTAGTAATTATTTTTAACATTTTGTTTTAGTAACAACAAAAATATACCACAATTTGACTTTATATAAAAATTTGATTAAACTTTTTTCTATCTATTTGAATAATTATAGTTATATTTAGGTTGAAATAAAAAATGAAGGTAAGAGATTTAATTATTATTGGAGCAGGTCCAGCGGGAATGAGTGCTGGAATATATGCAGCCAGGTCAGCTTTATCACCCCTCATTATAGAATCACAAATGCCCGGTGGTAAGGTAGCTCTTACAGATTTTATCGAAAACTACCCAGCATTTCCCAATGGTATGTCTGGTCAAGAGTTAACTAAACTTATGGAAGAACAGTGTAATAATTTTAATGTTGAGTTTATGAACTTTGTCCAGGTTGATTTTGTTGAAAAGGAAAACAAAATCTTTAAGTTAAAAACTAACCGGGGTGATTTTTTTGCTAAAACTGTTATAGTTGCAACTGGAGCAAGTCCGGCTGAACTGGGTATTCCTGGAGAAAGGGAGTTTAAAGGAAGAGGAGTTTCATATTGTGCAACTTGTGATGGCCCTTTGTTTAAGGATAAAGATATCCTTGTTGTTGGTGGTGGTGATTCAGCTGTTCAGGAGGCAATTTATTTAACTAAATTTGTATCATCTTTAAAGGTAGTTCATAGAAGGGATAAATTAAGAGCAAGAAAGATGCTACAAGAAAAAGCTTTTAAAAATCCCAAAATAGATATTTTATGGAATTCTAATCTATTGGAAATCAAAGGAAAGGATTTGGTCGAGACGGTAGTAATTTTTAATAATAAAACAAATCAGAAAAGAGAGATAAGAATAGATGGCGTTTTTATGTATGTGGGATTTAAACCAAATTCATCCTTAGTTAAAGACTTAGTAGAAATGGATAAACTGGGTAGAATAATAACAGATCATAAAATGAGAACTTCTACTACTGGATTATTTGCTGCTGGGGATGTAAGAAATACACCTTTAAGACAAGTCGTTACTGCTGTTTCAGATGGAGCAATAGCAGCTATAAACGCAGAAGAATATTTAGAATACGAGATGAAAATTTAATCTGTAAAATTTAAAAGTATATATAAAAATAAATAATGAATATACTTTTTAAAATAGAAAGGTGAAGGATTTGCCAGAGAAAATATTAAAACTAACTGATGAAAATTTTCAGGAAACTATTAAAAATACAGATCTTCCTATAATTGTGGATTTTGGGGCTTCATGGTGTGGACCTTGCAGGATGATGGAACCAATATTTAATGAATTAGCAAAGGAATTGGAAAATGAGGTAATACTTGCAAAATTAAATGTTGATGAAAATCCTGAAATTTCTAAGAATTATGAGATTATGAGCATTCCAACATTTATAATGTTTCAAGATGGAAAATTAGTGAAAAAAGCAATGGGAGCTCGCCCAAAGGAGAAATTTTTAGAAGAATTTGGTTTGAAATAATTCAACAATATTGTAAAAATTTAACTTTCTCTCAAAAATAATAAAAATATCCTATAAATTAAATTTATCAATTCTTCAAAATTTGTTTAGATAAATATTATTTTGTGTTTGAACTTTTATGAAACTAAAAATAGGATCCAAGGGTAAAGAGGTTGTTGATTTGCAAACTAGGTTAAAATCCTTAGGATTTTCACTTGGTTTAGAGGATATTGATGGTTTTTTTGGAATAAAGACAGAAGAAGCTGTTAAATCCTTTCAACAAAAAAGAGGTCTGGCAGTTACAGGTACTATTGATTCAATTACATGGCTGGAAGTTGTTGAAGCAGGATACACTTTAGGAAGTAGAACTCTATATTTTAAAGTACCACCTTTTAGAGGTGATGATGTTAAGACTTTACAACATTATCTCAATTCACTTGGTTTTGATTCAGGAGAAGTAACAGGAATTTTTAACAAAAAAACAGAAACTGCTGTTAGAAAATTTCAAAATAACATGTCTTTAGATGAAGATGGACTTGTTGGTCCGGAAACTATAAAGTCTCTTAATAATTTAAAAAGATCATTAGAGAGAGGGACTAATTATCATATTCCAGAAAGAAAAATCATCAAGCAAACTAAGCCAATAATCTGTATTGATCCGGGACATGGGTTACCTGCTGATCCAGGTAAAATAGGAGTTTACGGGTTAACTGAGGCTGAAGTCTGCTGGGAAATTGCTGAAAATCTGATTCAAGAGATTTCAAAAACAGAATTGGCTGGATGCATAACTCAAAAGATTGGTGAAAATTTAAATGAGAGTGAGAGAGCATCGGTTGCGAATTCAAAAAAGGCAAATATTTTAATAAGTGTTCATTTAAATTATTGTGATAGCCCATTTGCTGAGGGAAGTAGTTGTTATTATTTCTCATCCGGATTATCATTCTCAAATTCTGGAAAAATACTTTCAAACTTAATAGAGGACAATTTAATCAAAAGATTAAGGGTACCGGATTGCAGGGTTCATGGAATGAATATACCAATTCTAAAAGAGACATCAATGACATCTGTAAGAGTGGAACCAGGATTTATTTCAAATCCAGAGGAAGAGAAAAGGATGGCAACTAAAAAATATAAAAAAAATGTAGCAATTGCCATTTTAACAGGCATAAAAGATTTTCTAAATAAGGATATTTAAGGATATTATTAGAATTTAAAATATTATTTTTTTTGCAATATTATTAATTTTATATTAGAATCTTACAGTAATAGTAAATGATAAGTAGTTGAAGAAGTGAAAAACGGAGGTTATTTATTGGAAGATCCTTTACTTAGAAAGAGGAGAAGCTTCTTTATTATAAGTAAAATTGTTTTTAGTGTAATTTTAGTCATTTCATTTACACTTTCCTATTCGTCACCACTTAGTGCCACGCCTTTAAGTGAAAAAAGAGCTGAAAAAGATAGACTTATTAAAGAAATATATCGCATTCATGAGGACCTTGATGAAACAGTTGAGAAATATAATTTTTATACAGATGAGCTTAATAAGGTTGAATCAAAGATAATATTTCTTGAAAAACGAGAAAGTAGACTTAATTTTGAACTCGTCTCTTTAAAAACAGAGCTTGAAGCTGCATTAGAAGAAATTTATAAATATGGACAGATGAATTTTGTATATGTAGTGTCGTCTCCAGACACTGTTAATGATCTGATGGATAGAATAAAACTCTTTTCAATAGCTGGAGATAAGCATGCTCAGTTGATAATGAAGGTTGAGGAAATGAGAAATGAAATTATTAATATTGAGCAGGAAGCTGAGAAGCAAAAGAAGATAACATTGGGCTTGATGTCAGAGTTAAATTTGATAAGAGAACAAGTAGAAGAAAAAATAAGAGAGAAGGAAAGACTTCTTGCCAAGGTTAAGCAGGATATACAAATCTTAGAAAGAGAGATGTATACACCAGTAATTAATTTCATTTCTCCATCTGATTATACAGGTGTGGTATCTCTTGCATTAGCTCAACAGGGAAAACCTTATGTCTGGGGAGCTTCAGGTCCTAATAGTTTTGATTGCTCAGGACTTGTTTATTGGGTTTTTAGACAATTTGGAACCTATCTACCTCGGACTGTAAGAGGTCAATATAATGCAGGAGCTTCTGTTTCAAAATCAGATCTTAGACCAGGAGATTTAGTTTTTTTCAAAAACTTTAGTCATGTTGGAATATATATTGGAAATGGAAACTTCGTTCACGCTCCGCATACTGGAACTAGAGTAAGAGTAGAATCATTAAGTAATCCATATAGGTTAAAAAACTATTGCGGAGCCTGTCGTATTTAAGACTAATAACAAACTTCTAAAATTATCAAAAAAATGTCTACAGGATTATTTTATCATCCAATTTTTTTAGAACATGATACGGGGTGGGGTCATCCGGAAAGAGCACAAAGATTAGTTGCAATATTAGATGAAATTGAAAAAAGAAAAGATTTAAATAATATTGAAACTGTTTCGCCTGATAAAGCCTCTATAAAGGATATTCAATTAAATCACAGTGATAGCTATATTAAATTAATTCAAAATACATCAGAAATAAAAGGTATAAAACATTTAGATCCCGATACAGCAGTCTGTTCAAAGTCATATGAAAGCGCGCTTCATGCATGTGGAGCAGTTTTAAATGCAGTCAAGTCAGTATATGAGGGGATTTATAGAAATGCATTTGCTTTAGTGAGACCACCTGGACATCATGCACTTTTTTCCCAAGCTATGGGTTTTTGTATATTTAATAATATTGCAATAGCTGCTAAGTATTTAAAGAATGTAATGGGTTTGCGTAAAGTAGTTATTATTGATTGGGATGCTCATCATGGAAATGGTACACAAGATTCATTTTATAATGACCCAGATGTCCTTTATATATCTTTACATCAATTTCCTTTTTATCCAGGAACTGGTTCTGCTAATGAAATTGGAACGGGTATTGCAAAAGGATTTAATGTAAATATACCAATGTTTGCATATAGTGGAGAGAATACTTATTTATTGGCAATAGAAAGGATCATTTCTCCGATTGTTTATCAATTTTCACCAGAATTCATTTTGATTAGTGCTGGATATGATGGACATTATAAGGATCCTTTAACTCAACTTCTTTTAACAAGTAATACATTTTTTAGATTATCAAAAGCTGCAATAGAAATGGCGAATGAAGTTTGTAGTGGTAGAATTATCTTCTCTTTAGAGGGTGGCTATTACTTAAATGGATTATCTCAAAGTGTAATAGAAACCCTCAGAGCGATGGTCGGGTATAATGATCCAGTTCCTTATCCATCAGAAGAGTTAAAGGAGAGGAATTCAAGCAGGGAAATAGAACAAATAATAGAAATTCAAAAAAGATATTGGAAATTATAAGAAATGTTTTTAAAAAAATATGTAATCCAAAAATATATTAAATTCCGTTTTTTACTTTTAGTTTTTCTATTGATTACAAACCTACTTATCTTGTTAGGTTGTGAATTTTTAATATTTAAATCTGAACCTGAAAGAACGGTTTTTAGTTTTTTTAATGACCTGAATTTAAAAGATGTTGAAAGGATATATGATAAATATCTCTTAAATAATGATAAATTAGAGATAGACAAGGAAGATTTTAATTTATTGATTTCCAAATCTCTCTCCTCTGTCAAAAAAATAGAGTTAAAAAGAACTGATTTATTAAAAAGGAATGATGAGAAAGCAGCGGTAAGTGCAAATTTTATTATTACTTATGTTGATGACAGAGAAGAGATAAGAACAGAAGAAATATTCCTAATTTATGAAGATGGGAAGTGGAAAATCAATTTTGAAGAAACCTTCATGTCTTTAAAGCCACAACCTTGAGTAAAAAAAGTTGAAAAAGGTAGACTTATTAAAGAAATATATCGCATTCATGAGTAAGAAATTCTTTTAAACACAATTTCTATATAACCTCTATTACTTCCGCATTTACAAAATTATTGTTTATCTTGACGATTTTATTCTCCTAACAAAATATGTAAAAAAAATATTGATTTTTTTGTGAAATTCTGGTAAAATATCAAAACTTGATAATACTATTATTAAGATACTTGACAATATTATTATAAAGTTTTATAATTTTGTAAACAAATTTTGGGTTATTATTAAATATTTGAAATTTTTAAAATAAAAATAAAAAGGAGGATTAAATAATGTCAAAACCAATTGGTATTGATCTAGGTACAACCAACTCATGTATTGCTGTATTTGAGGGAGGAGAATCAACAGTTATACCAAATGCGGAAGGTGGTAGGGTAACACCATCAGTTGTAGCTTTTACTAAATCTGGTGAGCGTTTAGTAGGAATGATAGCAAAAAGACAAGCAATAACAAATCCGGATAAAACTATATCATCTATTAAGAGAAAAATGGGTTCGAAACATAGAGTAAAGATAGATGATAAAAATTATTCACCACAAGAAATTTCTGCAATGATATTACAAAAGTTGAAAGCTGATGCAGAAGCATATTTAGGTGAAGAGATAACTGAGGCAGTAATTACAGTTCCAGCCTATTTTGAGGATAGTCAAAGAAAAGCTACAAAAGAGGCTGGTAAAATAGCAGGCATGAAAGTACTAAGAATAATAAATGAGCCAACAGCAGCTGCTCTTGCATATGGTTTGGACAAGGAGCAAGATCAGAAAATATTAGTTTTTGATCTTGGTGGAGGAACATTTGATGTTTCAATTTTAGATATTGGAGATGGAGTTTTCGAAGTAAAAGCTACAAGTGGGAACAATCTTTTGGGTGGGGATGATTATGATGAGAAAATAGCGGAATGGATAATTTCTGAATTCAAAAAAGAACAAGGAATAGACCTTTCTGGTGATAAGATGGCAATGCAAAGACTTAAAGAAGCAGCTGAGAAGGCAAAATGTGAACTTTCTACTACTCAAACTGCTAATATAAATCTACCTTTTATAACAGCTGATGAGTCAGGACCAAAACACCTTGAGATGACACTTACCAGAGCCAAACTTGTTCAATTGGTTTCTGATCTAATTGATAAGTGTGTTGGTCCAACAAAAAGAGCAATGGAGGATGCTGGAGTAAAGCCTGGGGATTTAGACCATGTCCTATTAGTTGGAGGGCAAACAAGGATGCCCGCAGTAAGAGATTTAGTAAAGAAATTGACAGGGAAAGAACCGAGAAAAGATATAAATCCTGATGAAGTTGTTGCTGTAGGAGCAGCAATTCAAGCAGGGGTTTTAAAGGGTGAAGTTAAAGATGTTCTTCTACTGGATGTTACTCCTTTGTCATTAGGTATTGAGACAAAAGGCGGAGTTTTTACTAGGTTAATTGAGAGAAATACAACAATTCCTACCAAAAAGGGAGAAATATTTTCCACAGCTGAGGATAATCAAACAACTGTTGAGATTCATGTACTTCAAGGTGAAAGACCAATGGCAGCTTTCAATAAGACATTGGGTAGATTTCAACTTGTAGGAATACCATCAGCTCTAAGAGGAATCCCGCAGATTGAGGTAAATTTTGATATTGATGCTAATGGAATTGTTCATGTATTTGCCAAAGATCTTGGAACTGGAAATGAACAGAAAATAACAATAACTTCTTCAGCTGGTATATCTGATGATGAGATAGAAAAAATGATGAAGGAAGCTGAAGTTCATGCAGAGGAAGATAAAAATAAAAGAGAAGAAGCTGAGACAAGAAATAATGCAGATAATCTCATATATTCAACAGAGAAATCGTTAAGACAATTAGGTGATAAATTACCTTCAGGAGAAAGAAGCAATATAGAATCTACTATTTCAGAATTGAAAAAAGCATTAGCTGGAACAGATGTTGAAGCTATAAGACAGAAGTCACAAGATTTGATGGATGCCTCTCATAAATTAGCTGAAGCAGTGTATGCCCAGACAACTCAAAAGACTACAAAAGCTGAAGAGTCTAAAGGTGAGGAAAAAGTGAAACCAGAAGAAGAGGAAGAAGTCGTGGATGCTGATTATGAAGTTGTGGATGAAAACGAATAATTTGTATTAATTTTTAAATGATAAATCTTATTTAAAAAATAGAAAGGAGATAAATAGTCATGAGGAGATTTTATGTCAGAAGCTAAAAAGAAAAATGAATCGTATTCAAAAATTAGTTATGGCAAAATTCTATTTAAAAATAATGGAAAAAGCAATGAGAAGACAAGTAAAAATCGATCTCAAAAAATCAAGCCAGAATCAATTAAAAAAAAGAAGGTAAAAAGAAAAAAAACTAAGAGTGAGATAAAGTTGAATAAAAAGATTGTAGAATTAAAAAAAGAATTAGATGAGAAAGACAATAAACTAAATGATTATATTGATACTCTGCAGAGACTACAGGCAGAATTTGAAAACTATAGAAAGAGGATTCTAAAAGAACAGAGTAAATCCAAAACATTAGCTAATATGGATTTAATAAAGAAGTTGCTCCCCATACTTGATGATCTTGAAAAGGCAATAATTTCTAAAGAAAATAAAGATGAAGTTAAAGCCATTATTGATGGTATAGATATTATATATAAGGAATTTGATCAGATATTAAATAAAGAGGGGGTAAGAGAAGTCTATTCTGAAGGAGAAATATTTGATCCAAGGTGTCATCATGCAATAATGCAAATCGAAAGTGATAAACACGAGGAAGGGACAGTACTTGAAGTATTACAGAAAGGATACCTTCTGAATAACACATTACTAAGGCCCGCAACTGTAAAAGTTTCAAAAAAAACGGACAAGTCCTAAGAAAAAAATATTGGAAGATTTTAAATTTATTATTGGTGAATTAATTGGAATTTAAGGATTATTACAAAATTCTGGGTGTGGATAAAAACGCAACACAGGATGAGATAAAGAAAGTATATAGAAAGTTAGCTCAGAAATACCATCCTGATATTAACCAAAATAATAAAGATGCAGAGGAAAAATTTAAAGAAATTTCAGTTGCATACTCAGTTTTAGGAGATAAAGAGAAGAGAAAGAGATATGATGAACAGGTTAGAACGTACAGTCAGGGACCTTTTGGATTTCAAGCTAAAGGATTTAGACCAGAGGATTTTCAAACAATTTGGAACTTTCAGGAATTTAGTGAATCTTCAGCCTTCGAGAGCATATTTGACTTATTTAAAACTGGGGGTGTAAGAAACAGAAGAACTAAAGCGCCAAAGAGAGGAAATGACATTACATATAAAATAAATCTCTCCTTTGACGAAGCAATGAAAGGTGTAACTACAAAAATAAATGTAAGCGCTAATTTAGCATGTACGAAGTGCGAAGGTGCGGGAACTGAGCCAGGGACTTTTCCAATAACATGTCCAAATTGCAATGGAAGGGGAGTAGTATCGAGAAATCAGGGCTTTTTTAGTATAAGTCAAACATGTCCTCGATGTTTAGGTCAAGGTAGAATAATAAAGCACCCTTGCACTAAATGTAAAGGTATAGGGAGGGAGAGGAGAGTAAGAAAATTAACTATAAAAATCCCAGCTGGAGTGAAAAATGGTTCAAAAATAAGGTTTAAGGGTATGGGGGAATCTGGTGACAAAGGAAGTCCATCTGGAGATTTATATATTATTACTAAAGTAAAATCGCATCCCATTTTTAAAAGAAGAAATAGTGATATTTTAATAGATTTACCTATTACCTTCACTGAAGCTGCTTTAGGAACAAATATTGAAATTCCAACCCCA
This sequence comes from Actinomycetota bacterium, assembly GCA_018830725.1. Classification (NCBI taxonomy): domain Bacteria; kingdom Bacillati; phylum Actinomycetota; species Actinomycetota bacterium. The sequence goes on from JAHJRV010000005.1 coordinate 24,280, forward strand.
AATAGAAAAATTTCATTAAAGATTCCAGCTGGTTCACAAAGCGGGAAACTGTTTAGAATAAGAGGTAAGGGAGCACCAAAATTAAAAGGAAGTGGCAACGGAGATTTTTTTATAAAACTTAAAGTTGTAACTCCCAACAAGCTTTCAGTAAAGGAAAAAAGATTATTTATGGACCTTGAGAGGATTAGCAAATCAAATCCAAGGGAAAAAATATTTAAATATCATTAAAAGATTTTAAATTTTGTGTGTAAAACATTTCTTAAGTATTTTTAAAGAGTAATTACAAATATGAACAGGGATAAAAAGAAACCAGTATATATAATAAGCATAGCTGCTAAACTAGCTCAAGTACATCCTCAAACTCTAAGATTATATGAGAGAAGAAGATTAGTGAAGCCCGTAAGAACGTCTACTAACATACGTTTATATTCAGAGGAAAATATTGAGCAGACTATATATGTTCACGAATTAACTCAAAACCTTGGGATAAATTTAGCAGGTGTTAGAAGGATTTTAGATTTAGAAAAAGAACTTGAGTTAGCTGAATTAGATCTTAAAAAAGCACAAATGGAATTGGAAAGACTAACTAAAGAAATGGAAAGAGAAATAGAAAATGTTCGCAAAAGTTTCAAACATGAAATTGTTCCATTTTCTTCTCGTGATATAGAACCTATTTAATAGATGAAAGAAATTATAGCAGGGAAAGCAAGAGATTAGCAGCCTTTACAGCCTTTGATTTATAATGATTATTAAAATAAATCATAGTTTTAATAGCTTTTTCCTCTAGTTCCTTTATTTTAGGAACCCATTCCAATAATTCATCTTGCTTGTATTCGTAATCATACCTCTCATATGCCTTCTTGTGATGCCACCATTTTTGAGAATTTCTTCCATGAAATCTGACATAAGCAATATCAGAGGTTATTTTAGCAACAGGAGGAATCAAACCCCTTAGTTTTGGTTGGTCAACACAACAAAATCCTAATTCATTCTGTTCAAGGAAATCAAATGTTTCATCATTTATCCAGGAAGTGTTTCTGAATTCTATAACCAGGGGGATATCAATCATATTATCTCTTAAATGTTTTAAATAATCTAAGTTGTAACGATCAAGCTTAAAAGACCAGGGAAATTGTGCTAAAACACAAGCTAACTGATCTCTTTCAATTAATGGAGATATACCTTTTATAAAACCATTATAATCCTTGGACTTAGCTTTTCTTTCATGTGTCATTAAGCTGTTTGCTTTTACTGAAAAAACAAAATCATCAGGTACTTTATGAGCCATCCTGTTGATTATGTATGGATTTGGCATTCTATAATATGTAAAATTTATTTCAGTTGTTTTAAAATTTTTAGAATAGAATTTTAACATATCAGATTTATTTATATCAGTTGGATAATAATTTCCCTTCCAATCCTCATAGCTATAACCAGATGTTCCTATTAATATACTCACAAGATACCTCCTAACATAGAAAGCTTCTTTTTATTATTTTATTAATAACTTATTATCATTTTTGTTTAATAATATTTTAACAAAAGTAAGGATATAGTTGTGTTATAATTTTTTGATATGATTTTAGGAATAAATTAGAAAGAAACCCAACGGTTTTAGTCGTTGGAGGTGTCACAGTAGTCTATCAAAAAAATTTTAATAATCATAAGAGTTTTCAAAGGAGATAAGTGTGCCACATAGTGATGTTTATATTGGCAATGAGCTCTTTATAATGCTGGATATTTTTTATCCAGTGCGTAAGGACTTTATAAAGAAATTCAAAATTCAATTTGTAAAAAATAAGAGGGTTGAATGAAGGGATTTAAAATAGCTATAAGTGGTAAAGGTGGTGTCGGAAAAACAACTATTGCAGGAACACTCGCTTTTATTTATGAATTAGATAAGAAAAAGGTATTGGTTGTGGATGCTGATCCCAATACAAATCTCGCATCTGTTTTAGGAATAAGTTATGCCCAGTCTTCTCAAATCACCCCCATATCTGAAATGATAGAACTCATAGAGGAGAGAACTGGAGCAAAGCCTGGAACTTATGGTACTTTCTTTAAGATGAATCCAAAAGTTGATGATATCCCTGATAAATACTGCCATAAAATAAATGGAATTAAACTACTCATCATGGGAACAGTAAAGAAGGGTGGTTCCGGATGTGTTTGCCCTGAAAATGTTTTGCTTAAAAGATTGGTATCTCATCTTATTTTAAGAAGAGATGAAGTTGTGATAATGGATATGGCAGCGGGGGTAGAACATTTAGGTAGGGCTACTGCAAGTGCAGTGGATTCTTTAATAATAGTAGTAGAACCTGGACAAAGGAGTATACAAACCGCTTTTACTATGAAAAAACTTGCGGGTGAAATTGGTTTAAAAAATATTTATATAATACTCAATAAGGTTAGAACAAAAGATGAAGAAAAGTTATTAAAAGAGAGATTATATGATTTTGAAATTTTAGGAACTATATATTTTAGTGAAAAAATTCGCTTAGCAGATCTGGGTCAGAAAATCCCTTTTAAAGTTGATAAGGAGTTTGTGAAGAATCTTAATCAAATAAAGAAGAAGCTGGATACCAAAATAACCCAAAAAAAATCACAAATCTATTAATAAAAATTAAGTAGGGAAGGCTTTAGCCTTGCCTTGTAAAAACAATGTCATAGTAATAAATAAAATTTAGAAAAATATAATGTATGTAGTTTATAATTGCAACCTTAAAGGGTTGCCCTACATATGTAGCCCCTCCCTTAATGGGAAGTAGTTTAATAATAAGCATTTTCCTTTAGTTCCCCTCCCTTGATGGGAGGGGGTAGGGGGAGGGTGAAAAATTGTTTAACTTAAATCAAATTAGTAAAATTTTTTAAATCTTTAAAATAGAAAGAGAGGGATACATGTATAAAATTGTAAGAAGAGAAGTACTTGCAGAAGATAGCGACCTCTTTGAAATTCATGCTCCAGAAATTGCTAAAAAAGCAAAAGCGGGTCAATTTGTAATAATAAGAATTAATGAGACTGGAGAAAGAATACCACTTACTCTTGCTGATTTTGATGCTAAGAAAGGAACTATCACTTTGGTTGCATTAAGAGTGGGAAAAACAACCCATCTTTTAAGCACATTAAAAGCTGAGGACGAGATATTAGATGTTGTTGGTCCTTTAGGAAATCCAACCGAGATTGATAATTACGGAAGAGTCATTTGTGTTGGTGGTGGATTGGGAATTGCTACTATAATTACAATTTGTAAGGCACTTAAAGATGCTGGAAATTATGTTATAGGAATTATAGGTGCAAGAACAAAAAATCTTATAATTTTTGAGGATAAGTTGAGAGGAATATGTAATGAACTTCATATTTCAACCGATGACGGTTCCTATGGACATCACGGATTTGTTACTGATATATTAAAAAAATTGCTTGACGAGGATAATCCTATAGATGCAATCTGGGCTATTGGACCTGCTATAATGATGAAATTTGTCTGCAAAACTACAGAATCATATAAAATTAAAACTATTGTCAGTTTAAATCCTATCATGGTAGATGGAACAGGTATGTGTGGTGCTTGTAGAGTTGAAGTTGATGATAAAACTAAATTTACATGTGTTCATGGACCAGAATTTGATGGGCATAAAGTAAATTGGGATTTACTACTCTCTCGTCAACAGATGTATCTTAATAGTGAAAAACTATCTTTAGATGAATTTAAGAAAAAGATAGGAAGACAATAAGAGTGAAAGAGAAAAGAGAAATGAGAAAAGAGGAAAGGAAAAAGAGGAAACCCAGTAAAAGAAAATTAAAAGTTGTTATACCACAGCAGGAAATAGAAGTAAGAATTAAAAATTTTAATGAAGTCCCTTTTGGTTACAGTGAAGAGCAAGCAATTGAAGAAGCTAAAAGATGTCTTCAATGCAAAAAACCTAAATGTATTGAGGGATGTCCTGTAGATGTTGATATTCCAGCATTTATAAAATTAATAGAAGATGGCAAGTTTGATAAAGCTGCAAAGAAGATAAAAGAAAAAAACAGCCTTCCAGCTGTATGTGGAAGAGTTTGTCCTCAGGAAGACCAGTGTGAAAAGGTATGTGTTTTGGGAAGAAAGAAAGAATTTGAACCAGTAGCAATTGGGGGACTTGAAAGATTTGCCGCTGATTGGGAAGCTGAACATGGAACAGTTGAGGTTCCTGAGATACCTCCATCAACAGGTAAAAAAGTTGCAGTTGTGGGGTCAGGACCCGCAGGGCTTACATGTGCATCTGATCTTGTTAGAATGGGACACCAGATTACTCTATTTGAGTCACTTCATAAGTCAGGTGGGGTTCTGGTTTATGGTATTCCTGAATTTAGACTTCCGAAAAAAATAGTACAAAGAGAGGTTGATTATATTAAGAGTCTTGGGGTCGATTTAAGAGTGAATTCATTGATTGGTAAACTATATACAATTAATGAATTGAAAGGAAAATATGATGCAATATTTTTAGGAACTGGTGCTGGTCTTCCAATGTTCTTAGGGATTCCAGGTGAGAATTATAATGGAGTTTATTCAGCTAATGAGTTTCTTACAAGGTCAAATTTGATGAAGGCATATCTTTTCCCAGAGTGGGATACTCCAATAAAGAGGGGAGAGAAGGTTGCAGTAGTTGGAGGTGGGAATGTCGCAATGGATTCAGCAAGAACTGCACTAAGATTGGGAGCAGATGAGGTTTACCTTGTTTATAGAAGAAGTGAAAAGGAGATGCCTGCAAGGATAGAAGAGATTGAAAGAGCTAAAGAAGAGGGTATAAAATTCATGATACTTTCAAATCCAGTTGAAGTAATTGGAGAAAATGGTTGGGTAAAAGCTCTTAAATGTATAAAGATGAAATTAGGTGAACCCGATGAGTCGGGTAGAAGAAGACCTATTCCTATACAAGGGTCTGAGTTTGTATTTAATATAGATTTATTCATAGTGGCAATTGGAACAAGACCAAATCCATTAATTCCCCAATCTACTCTTGATTTAAAGACCACAAAATGGGGGACAATAGTAGTAAAGGAAGATGTTCCCATGACAAGTATAGATGGGGTTTTTGCTGGTGGTGATATTGTTACAGGAGCTGCCACAGTTATTTTAGCAATGGGTGCTGGAAAAGGAGCTGCAAAAGCTATAGATGAATACTTGAAAAAAAAATAAAATTCTAATTTAAAAATAAATCCTTCTTATGAACAATTTTCAATTTTTATTAGTCTAAAAGTTAGAAATGTTAATATTAAACATAAGATGTACTATACACGAGATAAGTTTACAGTTTGCTCCTTGAAGGACTAATATAATATAATAAAAATATTTGTCATTCCTTCCCCTTCGTTACACTCGAGGGTCGAGGACATAGTCTGAAGGAAATCTCATTAAATATATTAAAGAAACTAATAGGATTTGAACTTTTAGAAATACTGTTTTTAAATAGAATTAGTTTTAAAGAGAAAAAGAATAAAGCACATTCATTTATCTAATAAAGAGCTTATTTTAAAAAGTAAAATTATTTATAAGAAGGAGGAAAAAATGGGAAAAAACTCAAAACAAAGTTTCTTTAAAAAAACAAGAATTCTTAAAATTCCTACATTAACTTTATTTTCAATGATTCTTGTTCTGATTATGACTATGAATATTGTAGGTTGTGCCATGGTTACTTCAACGTTCAAAAGTTTAAAAACCAATGAAATTGCAAAAGAAACACCTTACGTGTTAGAGGAAAAGATACTTTTAGAAGAAGCTGAAAAATCTGATAGAGCTGAATATATTGAAACTGAAGTAGCAACTGGAGGTGAGATTGTTTTTAATCCTCAAGTTACAACATTGGAAAGAATGATTATTTATCATGGAAATATAGAGTTAGAAGTTGAGAAGGGTAAATTTAGTGAAAAATTTGAACAGATAGGTAATATTACAAGAGCAGCAGGTGGTTTTGTATCTAATACAAGTAGTAGAGCATATGGAGATGAACCTGCAATAGGGACAATTACAATAAAGGTACCCTCAGAGAATTTTAATTCAGTTATTGATCAGATAAAAAAACTTGGCAATGTGAAAAATTTAAATACATATGCTGATGAAGTAACCCAGGAATATGTGGATTTAAATAGTAGACTCAAACATTTCCAGGCTCAAGAAAAGGTTCTTTTACAAATGATGGATAAATCAGGAACGATAGAGGATAGCATTGCTGTACATAGAGAACTTTCAAGTGTTCAAGAACAGATTGAGATTATAAAGGGAAGATTAAGATGGTTGGATGAACAGATAAGTTTCTCAACCATAACTATTTCTGTTAGTGAACCACATGTAAAACCTCAGCCATATCCAATTAGGTGGGAATTTCTGGATACTCTTAGAGAAGGTGTTAGAGCAATTATTAAAGTAATTGATGGTTTGGTCCTTTTTATGATGATAATCTCACCAATAGTATTTTTAGTGGTTATAGGATTTCTTATTGTTAGGTATGTATTGAAAAGAAGAAAAAGCAAAAAAGAAATCTAAAATAGCTTAGAAACTATGCCACAAAGCGATTAATAGAAATTAGATTATATAAAATATTAAATCCTTCTCTTCTATTTTCTTTTTAAGTTAATTAGAGATCAAATTTAGAGGATCATTAAATGTACTTACCTTTCAGTCCTCTTAGCATTGAGTTTAGGGTAATAGCAAAAAATAAATAAAGTGATATGTTAAAATTATTTAAAAAGATTATTTAATAATATTTTAATTTATATTCATTTAGTAGCGAGACAAGATGAAAAATAAGAAAGATAAAAAGTTTGAGTTAATTACTTCATTTGCTATTGGATTTTGTGTTGGAGTTTTAATCGCTCCGAGAACAGGAGAGGAAACAAGAAAGATATTATCAGAAATAGGAAAACAATATATCCAGAAATCATCAGATTGGTTAAATGAGAAAATAGCTCAATTTTCAGAAATAACAGAGCAGTATGCTGAAAATATAAAGGAATATCTGGAAGATATAAAATAAAAGTTATATATTTGAGGATTAAAATAATTGGTAAAGACCACGACTATTAAAATAGGTGATTTAGTAAAATTAAAAAAGAATCATCCATGTGGAAAAAACAGATGGCAAGTTTTTAGGGTTGGAATGGATATTGGGCTCGAGTGTCAAGGATGCGGAAGAAAAATAAAGTTGATAAGAAGAGAATTTAATAGAAGATTTAGAGGGTATTTAAAAGAGGAGCTTAAAGAAAAGGAAATGTAGATGAAGATAGGGATAGTTGGACTTCCTAATGTAGGTAAGTCCACTTTTTTTAATGCTTTAACTAAACAAAATGCAAAGATTGATAGGTATCCATTTACTACGGTTAAACCAAATTTAGGTGATGTAGAAATACCTGATAAAAGATTAAAAGCACTTAAAAATGTATTTAATCCAAAGAGAGTAGTGTCAACTTCAATAAATTTTTTAGATGTTGCTGGATTGGTCAAAGGAGCCAGTCATGGGGAAGGTCTGGGCAACAATTTTTTAGCACAAATACGAGATACTGATGCAATTGTTCATGTTGTACGTTGCTTTGAAGATATAAATGTAGCTCACATTAATACAGTTCTTTCTCCAAAAAGGGATATTGAAATAGTTGATTTAGAATTGATTTTGGCTGATCTTTCTACTATTGAGAAAAGCTTAGAAAAAACTAAAATAGCAAGTAAATCTGGAAAAAAGGAAGAACTTAAGAGATTAGAAGTTTTAACAAAGATAAGAGATTCTTTACAAAAAGGTGATTCAGTAAGAGCTATTAGGTTAAAGGAACATGAGTTAAGAATAATAAAAGGATTAAACCTCCTAACACAAAAACCAGTTGTTTATGTTGCAAATGTTGAGGAAGATTATTACAAGACTAATAAGAGCAAAGAACTTGTCAAAGAAGTTGAAGATATTGCTAAGTTAGATAAAGCTGAAGTTATGATAATATCTGCAAAAATTTTACAGGAATTATCGGAATTACCAGATGAAAATGCTCAAGAATTTGCAAAGGATATGAAAATTCCATATGAGGGACTAAGTGAATTTATAAGAGCAAGTTACAAGCTTTTAGATATTATTACATTTTTTACCGGGAACGAAAATGAGGTTCATGCCTGGACCATAAAAAGAAACACACCTGTAGTAAAAGCTGCGGGAAAAATACACTCCGATATGGAAAAAGGCTTTATAAAAGCTGAAGTTACAAACTGGGAGGATTTATCGGATGCAGGTTCAATATCTAAGGTAAAGGAGATGGGAACTTATAGAGTTGAAGGTAGAGATTATTTAGTAAAAGATGGTGATGTAATATATATTCACTTCCACAGGTAATGTATTATTTTTAAAGAATTTAAAACTTTTTTTAGAAGGTGGAGAGTTTGTCAGGAGAAATAGTTGATTATGAGGATTATGATTACAGAGAATTTTGGAGTGGTAAAAAAAGAAGCTATGAGCACCTTTCTGAAATTTATGCTTTAAAAAAACTTATTTCTAAGAAAGGGAAAAGATTTATTGATATTGGTGGAGGGTATGGTAGACTCTCAAGTACTTACATTAATTTATTTCCTCAGACAGTTTTATTGGATTATTCTCTCAAAAATCTTTCAGTAGCAAAAAAAGAACTATCCAAGAGATCGAAGTCTAAGATTTTTTTTGTGGCATCGGATGCCTACGATATGCCTTTTAAAAATTTCACGTTTGATTTTGCTATTTCTATAAGATTGATACATCATCTTACTCAACCTCAGAACTTTTTCGATGAAATAAGCAGGATTTTAACACCTCAGAGCTTTTTTATTTTAGAATATGCAAATAAGAGAAATCTCAAAAGAATGGGGAAATTCTTAATTAGAAAGGGAGCAGAAAATCCATTTTTTTATGAGCCTTCAATGATTGGAAAAAATATATACAATTTTCATCCTAAATTTATCAGTGATAAGTTAAAATTAGCTGAGTTTAAAATTCTTAAAATTTTAAGTGTATCCAATTTTAGATTAAATTTTATAAAAAATATAATAAATCCAGAAATTCTCTCGAAGATAGATAATATAGTTCAATTACCTCTTGGCTTAATAAAAACTGGACCGTCAATTTTTGTGTTATCTCAAAAGAGGAATGAAAAAACTATAAAGATCTCTTCTGCTATTGAAAAAATTCCGTGGAAATGTATTTATTGTAAAAGTGATATTATAGATGAAAAAGAAGATGAACTAATCTGTAATCAATGTGGTGCTAAATTCCCAATAATAGGTGGTATATATGATTTCAGAAAAAAATAAAATAGGTATTTTATAGAAAGAGTAAGGGTGAAATTTATGGATAGACAAGAATATTTAAGCAGGATACCTAAGGTTGATAACATATTATCAATTCCTGATACTAAAAAGCTTTTAGAAAAGTTTCCCAGAAATATTGTAGTAGAAGCAATAAGAACCGTTCTTGAAGAATTAAGGCAATCCATATCTGAAGCGAAAGAAGAAGAACTTGAATCTATAACCATTGATTCAGAGGATCTTATACCAATAATTTCTAAACTTGTAGAAAAAATTATGACTCCAAGCTTGAGGAAAGTGATAAACGCTACAGGAGTTATTATTCATACAAATTTAGGAAGAGCTCCACTTTCTGAGCAAGCACTCAATTCATTAAGCAAAATATCAGAAGGATATTCAAACCTTGAGTATGATCTTATTAAAGGTGAAAGAGGCGACAGGCAGATGCATGTAAAAGCTCTTCTTACAACACTAACCAATGCTGAGGATGCAATGGTTGTAAATAACAATGCTGCTGCTGTTCTTTTAGCATTAAACAGTATAGCTAAGGATAATGAGGTAATAATTTCAAGGGGTCAGTTAGTAGAGATAGGAGGTTCTTTTAGAATTCCTGATGTTATAAGTTCGAGTGGAGCTATAATTAGAGAAGTTGGTACCACCAACAAAACAAGATTATTAGACTATCAAAAAGCAATCACTGATGAAACAGCTATTATCTTGAGAGTTCATACTTCCAATTACAGGATTGTAGGATTTGCTGAGCAAGTAAGCTTATCTGATTTAGTTAAATTGGGGCATCAGTATAATATTCCCATTATGGATGATTTGGGAAGCGGTGTCTTATTGGAACTTGATGTTGAAGGTTTTGAAGATGAACCAATTGTGAAAAGCAGTATAGAAGCTGGTGCTGATATCGTTACATTTTCTGGGGATAAGATATTAGGAGGCCCCCAAGCAGGAATAATATTAGGAAAAACTGAATTTATACAGAAAATGAGAGTAAATCCTCTGACAAGAGCTCTTAGAGTAGACAAAATGATACTTGCTGCACTTGAAGCTACATTGAGATTATATCTTGACCCAAAGAAGGCTAAGGCGCAAATTCCAGTAACTAAAATGATAACTTATCCTATTAATGAAATTGCACGTATGGCAAGAAATATTGAAAAAAAATTAGTAGAAGAATTAGGTAGCAAATGTGATATTGATATTAAAAAGGAATTTTCGAAGGTTGGTGGTGGTGCGTTGCCACTTTTGAATTTAAAAACAAGAGTAGTTACACTATTACCAAGGACAATATCACCAAATAAGTTGGCATCAAAACTAAGATTATTGTCAATACCCATAATAGTAAGAATAGATAAGGATTTAATGATTATTGATCCAAGAACTCTTCTACCAGGTGAGGATGAAATAGTAGTAAATTCAGTAAAGGAGGTAATTCTTAGTGAATAAAAACTCCTATCCTTCAGTCATAATAGGGACAGCAGGTCATATAGACCATGGAAAAACTGAGCTTATAAAGCAAATAACAGGTATAGATACAGATAGACTAATAGAAGAAAAACAGAGGGGTATGTCAATAGATATAGGTTTCGCTCCCCTGGTTTTTTCTTCAGGTAAAATTGTTGGAGTAATAGATGTTCCAGGACATGAGAAATTTGTAAAAAATATGATGGTAGGTGCATCAGGAATTGATATTGGTCTTTTGGTGATTGCTGCTGATGATGGAATAATGCCACAGACTATTGAACACTTTGATATATTAAGACTTTTAAATATTAATAAGCTATTGGTAGTGATTACAAAAATGGATTTAGTAGATGAAGAGACAGTAGATATAGTTGAAAGTGAAATTAAAGAACTTTTAAAAAATAGTCCTTATAGAGATGCAGCAATAGTTAGGACATCTTCAAAGACCAGAGAAGGGATAGAGGAAGTAGTTAAAGAGTTAGAAAAACTAACCTCATTAAAATTTACAAAAGATATTAATTTGCCAATTAGACTTCCAATAGATCGTGTCTTTACTCTTTCTGGAATAGGTACTGTAATTACTGGTACATTATGGTCAGGAAAAGTAAAATCTGGTGATGAAATAGAGATACTTCCTAATAAAATAAGATGTAGAATCAGAAATGTTCAGGTCTTTAACGAAGATGTAAAAGAAGCACTTGCTGGACAAAGAGTTGCATTAAATTTAATAGGAGTTAAAAAGAATCAGTTGAGTAGAGGAGATGTCGTTTTAAAACCTGGATATTTAACCCCAACTTCTTTATTAGATACCCATATTGAAATTTTATCAAATCAAAAGAGTAGCCTTAAGTCAGGAAGAAAAGTGAGTTTGCATCATGGAACGAGAGAGATTATAGCCAAAGCCTCTCTGCTTGGTGTGGGAGAGATAAAACCTGGAGAAACAGGTTATGTGAGATTCAAATTGGACTACCCATTAGTTGTTAAAAATTATGATAAATTTATAATAAGAAATTCATCTCTACTAAGAACAATGGGGGGCGGGTTAATACTTCTCTCACATCCATCTAAAAAAAGAATAAAGAGAGAAAAAATTATAGATAAACTTAATATACTTTATGCTGGAAATAAAGATGAAATAATATCTTTGTGGCTTAAGGAAAATTATCCGGAACCATTAACTACAGGCGAAATATCGAAAAAGTCAGAAATTTCAGTTGAGGAAGTAGAAGATGTAATAAAAAAGTTATTGCATTTAAATAAAGTTATTAATATGTCAACTGGTGTATCAATATCTGATAAACCACAATATCTTTTATTAACTGATTTTCAAAGACTTAGACAGGAAATGCTTTCCTATTTGGAAGAATATCACTTAGAAAATATCTTAAAAATTGGAATTGATACTGAAATTTTAAGAAAAAAAATATTTTTCACAATTCCAAAAACAAAGTATGAGACATTGTTACAAAAATTTCAGCAAGATAAAATTATAATTAAAGAAGGCTCAAAAATATTGTCCCCTCTTATATCCTATGAGCTAAGTGGAAAGGAAAAACAGAATTATTTATTAGTAAAAAATAGTATAGTAAGTGGAAAGTTTTCACCACCAGATGTGAAAGAGTTATCTAAAAATATCAATCTAAGTATTGAAGAAGTTAACCAGATTCTAAATATTTTAAAAAGAGAAAAAAAGGTTATTAAATTAAAAGACGGACTTTTTTTTGCAACAGAATCATTTGAAAAAGCAAAAGATAAATTAATAGAAACAATTAATAAAAATAGAAAAATTACATTAGCTAAATTTAGGGATGTTTTAAAGACTTCAAGAAAATATTCAGAAGCATTATTGGAATATTTTGACAAAGAAGGTTTAACAAAAAGAGTAGAAGATTACAGGATTCTTAAAAAGAATGACTGAAGGAGGTGTAACTGTTCTGGTGGGCAGCTCGGTCTTCAAAACCGTTGTGGGGAGTAAGTGCTTCCCAGGTAGGTTCGATTCCTATCCACCTCCGCCAAAAAATTTATAAAATATCAGATTCTCACTAAAAAAGTATTGGAAGATTTGGGTATAGTTTCTCGACTGAAATGTCTTCGAAACCATACCACAAATCTATTAATAGAGATTATATTTAGTAATATATTAAATTCTCATTATAAGAATATTAAAAGAATATGAAAGCTACAGTTGCAATAGTCAATTACAATACAAAAGACTTTTTAGATAAATGTTTAAACTCAATCTATAAATTTGGTTCTAAATATGATATTGAAGTAATAGTTGTTGATAATAATTCAGATGATGGTAGTGTTCAGATGGTAAGAAATAATTATCCAGATGTAAAACTTATTGTAAATTCTAAGAACATAGGTTATACAGCAGCAGCAAATCAATCAATAAAATTAACAAATTCAGATTTTTTAATACTTTTAAATAGTGATACGGAGGTCTTTGAAGGAAGCATAGATAGAATTATTGAATATTTAAAAAACAATACTGAAGTAGGTGTAGTAGGACCAAAAATAATTGACCCATCTGGTAATGCACATCTCTCATGTAGAAGGTTCCCATCTTTTAAAGAAGCTGCAATGCATGTTTTAGTAGGTATATTTTGGTCAAGAAATCCGTATACAAGAAGATATAAGATGATGGATTTTGATCATAATAAAGAAGTGAAGATAGATTGGGTGAGTGGAGCATGTATGGGTTTAAGAAGAAGAGCTTTAGATGAAGTTGGTTTATTTGATGAGAGATACTACATGTATGTTGAAGATCTCGACCTCTGTGAAAGAATGTGGAATGCTGGATGGGAGGTAAGATATTTTCCCAGGGCTACAGTTGTTCATTACATAGGTGGAAGTACGAAGGGAACTGGTGTTGAGCTTTTTTACCAACAACAAAAAAGTGTTTTTAGATATTTTTTAAAGAATTATGGATATAGTTGGAGAGTTATTTTAATTCCATTTCTAGCAATAGCATTAGGATTTAGAGTTTTGGTGTTTTTTATAATAAAAAATTATGAGAAATTTATAAAAAGAAAATAAAAATGTCTTCGAAACTATGCCACAAAGCTATATAAGATAAATATTATTTGTAATAAATTAGTTTTTTAAATTAAAGGAATTTTTTATATATTTATTATGACAAGTGAGTTGGAAATAAATAATTATAAATGCATTATATGTGATGGTAACAGGTTTAAAGAAGTTTTTAATCTCGAGAAGATATCAAAGAAACCCTATAGGGTTATAAAATGTTCAAATTGCAGTATGATTTCAATCTATCCCATTCCTTCTAAAAATTTTATTCAAAGACATTATAATGATCCACTCTATCCCAAATCTGCTTATTTTAGGAATATAACAATAAATTTTAAAGGAAGTCCCGAAGCTAAACTCTTTTTAAAAGGTTTAAATTTGATTGAAAAATTAAATCCTAATAAGGGAAAGATTTTAGATGTAGGTTGTTCATCAGGTGTTTTTTTAAATATGGCAAAAGATAGAGGATGGGAGACACTTGGAATTGATGTATCAAAAGATTTTGTAAATTATGCCAAAAAGAATTTTAAGTTGGATATAAGATATGGTTTTTTAAAAGATTTTTCTTTTAAGGAAAATAGTTTTGATGTTGTGACATTATGGGATTTAATAGAGCATGTAAGAGAGCCAAAGAAGCTACTAAAAGAAGTGTGTAGGATTCTTAAGCCTGAAGGGATTGTTCTAATATTAACTCCTAATCAAAATTCTCTAATAAAAAAGACAACTAATTTAAGTTACAAACTTAGTTTTGGAAGATGGAAGACCCCGGCAAATGTAGTCTATGATATACATCATTTATACTACTTCTCTAAAAAGAATATAACAATTCTTTTAAACAAAATTGGTTTTAAGATAGTCTATACAGGTAAAGAGGAAACAATTTTAAACAGAATAATCGGGGAGGAATCTGACCACTGGATAAAGAAGAACAAGTTTATGGTTTTTGGACTTAGATTAATATTTTTTATTGCAAAATTAACTGGGAATAAAAATAAATTATTGATATTATCCAGGAAAAAGAGGATACTAGCAAATATTATTTAAATATAAATAGTAAAATAAGAATATTATCCAAAATTTTAAATTCCATAAAAACTTATAATTAATTTAAAAATCAATATAGATGGTTATAGTAAAATGCAATTTGAATTCTTAGAATTTTTACTATTTTTAGTAGCAATAGTTCTTACAGTAATTTTCACTCCATGGGTAAGAAGATTAGCTCTAAAAGTGGGTGCTTATGTTGATGTTCAAAGGGAAAGAAGAGAGAGGGACATTCATAAGGATATAACTCCAACTATGGGTGGACTTGCCATATTCCTTTCCTTTTTTATCACCTCTTTTTTTGCAATAGGGATTAATAAAAGTCTTATAGGGATAATTTTGGGTAGTTTAGTTATACTTACAGCAGGTATTATTGATGATATATATGAGCTTTCACCGCTGAAAAAACTTTTTTGGCAATTAGCATCAGCAATTATTTTAATTATATTTGGATTTTATCCCAGTGTTATCACTAACCCATTTGGTGCAGAACCTATTTATTTAGATAAAATAAATCTTTCTTTTGCTCTCTTTGGAAAATCTCTTATTATTCCAATTTTTTCAATAATTTTTACCATTTTATGGGTTATGATTTTAGAGAATGCAATAAATTTTCTTGATGGATTGGATGGTTTAGCCAGTGGAGTATCTGGAATTGCTGCATTAGTTCTTTTTGGAATTGCCGCAGAGTCAATTATTTTAACAAAACCTCAAACAGCTATTATGGCATTGATTTTTGCTGGAGCTATTTTTGGATTTCTACCACATAACTTTTATCCCGCAAGAATATTTTTAGGTGATACAGGAAGCATGTTTTTGGGTTATATGCTTGCAGTGATATCACTGCTTAAAGCAGCGAAAATACCGACAGCAATTATAGTTTTAGGTTTTCCAATATTGGATTTGGTCTGGGCGATAGTGAGAAGGTCTTTTAAAGGGAAGCTCCCGATAAATGCAGATAGAGGACATTTTCACCACCTGCTTGTAGATATCGGATTATCACAACCTCAAGCAGTTATAATACTTTATATTATTTGTGGAACTTTTGGCTTAGCCTCTCTTTTTCTAAAAGAAACCTATCAAAGCAAATTGATGTTAGCTTTTATTTTTGGATTGATGTTATTTACTGCAGCGATATTTATAATCTATGCCACGATTAAGAGGAACAATAGAAAAAGATAGACGGTATTGGTTAGTTTAAAAGAATTTTTGAATAACCTAAGAATAACCTAATAGATACTACCAAGCTCAACAAAAGGGATAAAACAATCACCAAACTTATTTTTTAAAGTGTAAAGTGTGTTAAACTATTTAGAGTAATATATTAGTGTGTTATTAACAAAATAGGTCTAAAATTTACTTTATAAAAAATAATGCGCTAAAATCTCCGCCTTGATGAGTAAGGAAATTGGAAACATAAAAAATGAGTGTAAATGAGATAAAAATAGCTGATAACTTATATATATATTCAAGTTCAAGATATCATAATATCAACTCAAGTGCATTTTTAACAAGGGAAGGGGTATTAATTATTGACACTATGCTTTTTCCTGATGA
>JAHJRV010000006.1 GCA_018830725.1 Actinomycetota bacterium
GTTTTATTTTAGAACAACAGATGTTACAGGAGTCATAACTCTTCCAGAAGGAACCGAGATGGTAATGCCTGGAGATAATGTTGAGTTAAGAGTTGAATTGATTCAACCAATAGCAATGGAGAAGGGCCTAAGATTTGCTATAAGGGAAGGTGGTCATACTGTTGGAGCTGGTACTGTAACAGATATAGTTAAGTAATTAAAAATAAGTACTTTTATTTTTTGAATAAATTTTATTTAATAAAATTATAAAGAGGATAAATTGAGACAGATTAGCACACTGGCTTGTACAATATGTAAGCGTAGAAATTATACAACTGAAAAAAATAAGACTAATACTCGTGAGAGATTGGAGCTAAAAAAATATTGTAAGTGGTGTAAGAAACACACAATACATAAAGAAACAAGATAATATTAATTTAATTATGTAGTGTAGGGCTGTAGCTCCAATGGTAGAGCACCGGTCTCCAAAACCGGGTGTTGGGGGTTCGAGTCCCTCCAGCCCTGCCACATTTTTAAAATAATTTTCAAAATACATTTAATTTCATTTTTTTTATGTTAAAATACTTATTTTATAAAATATAGTAGGGTAAATATATGGGGAAAAGAAAAATATCAAAAAAATTAAGAAAATTAGAAACAAAAGCAACTATAAAAGAGAAACAGAAGGTAAAAGTTCCTAAAAAGAAAGCCAGTATTAAGAAGAAATCTAAAAAAAATTTACCTATCTCACAAAGAATTATTAATTTCTTCAGAAATAGCTGGTTAAAAATTGTAAATTATTTTAAAGGTGTATGGCTTGAACTAAAGAAAGTTTCTTGGCCAAATAGAAAGTCTATTTTAATATATACAATGGTAACTTTAACTACTATATTTATATTTGTAGTTTTTATTGGTATATGTGACTTTTTGTTTACACAGTTGATTGTACTTTTACAAAAAATTAAATTCTAAAAGGTGATTGATAAATTGGAACCAAAATGGTATGTTATACACTCATATGCTGGTTATGAGAAAAAAGTTAAGGAAAATCTAAAACAAAGAATACAGTCAATGGAAATGGAGGATAAGATATTTGAGATTCTTATCCCCGAAGAAGAAGTTTTAGAAATTGATGATGGGAAGAAAGTTGCAACTAAAAAGAGAATTTTTCCTGGATATATTTTAGTAAAAATGATCTTAGATGATGACTCTTGGTATGTTGTAAGAAATACCCCAGCAGTTACTGGGTTTGTGGGATCAGCCTCAAAACCAACATCTCTTTCTCCAATAGAGGTCATGAAAATAAGAAAAAGAATAGCAGTAAAAAAGCCAAGAGCACGTACCCATTTTGAAATCGGTGAACCAATTAAAGTAAAATCAGGCCCATTTGCTAATTTTGATGGAACAATAAGTGAGATAAATATTGATAAAGGAAAATTAAGAGTTTTAGTAGCAATATTTGGTAGACAAACCCCAGTTGAATTAAATTTTAACCAAGTGGAAAAAATATAAAAAAAATTAAATAAATATCTTCGAAACCATACTATAAGGTTATTAGCATTAAAAATTAATTAAATAACCTTTGAAAGATTTGGGCATAGTTTCTCTCTTCCCCTCCATTTATGGGAGGGGGTAGGGGGAGGGTGAAATGTCTTCGAAACCATGCCACAAATCTACTAATAAAAATTAATTTTAAAATTTTAGATAGATTTAAAAAAAGGATAATTATATGGCTAAACCAATTATTGGAAAAATAAAATTGGAAATACCTGCTGGTAAAGCCAATCCAGCTCCACCAGTTGGTCCTGCATTAGGACAACATGGTGTTAATATAATGGAATTTTGTAAGGCTTTTAATAATAAAACAAAAGATCAGGAAGGAATGATAATTCCAGTTGTTATAACTATTTACAAAGATAGGTCCTTTACTTTTATTATGAAAACTCCGCCAGCAGCTATTTTATTGAAAAAAGCAGCAAATATTGAAAAGGGCTCGAAAGAACCGAATCGAGAGAAAGTGGGCAAAGTTACAAGAAGAAAAATTAGAGAAATAGCTGAATTAAAAATGACGGATTTAAATGCAGTTGACATAGAGTCTGCTATGAAGATAATAGAAGGAACTGCAAAAAATATGGGATTGGAAATAATTGATTAATTAATTTAAGGAGAATCTATTTGAAAAGAGGAAAGAAATATCAACAGGTTTTAGAAAATATAGATAAAGATAAATTATATTCACCATTGGAAGCGTTAAGTTTGATAAAAAACATTTCAAAAGCTAATTTTGACGAGACTGTTGAAGTTGTAATAAGATTAGGAATAGACACTAAAAAGGCAGAGCAACAAGTTAGAGGGACCGTGATTTTACCTCATGGAACAGGAAAAATTCCCAAAATTTTGGTTTTTGCTCAAGGTGAAAAAGTGACGGAAGCTAAAAAAGCAGGAGCAGACATTGTTGGTGGAGAAGAACTGACTGAAAAAATTAAAAAAGGATTTTTAGATTTTGATGTTACCATTGCTACTCCTGATATGATGAGTATAGTGGGAAGGTTAGGAAAGATTTTAGGTCCGAGAGGTCTAATGCCAAATCCGAAGACAGGGACGGTGACATTTGAAGTGAGTAAAGCAATACAGGATGCAAAGAAAGGAAAGGTTGAATATAAAGCAGATAAATATGGAATTATTCATCTAATATTAGGTAAAATCTCATTTGAAGTTAAAAAATTAGTTGAAAATTATGCAACGTTAATAGACGAGATAATAAGAGTAAAACCGTCAGCAGCTAAAGGTAGATATTTAAGAAGTATTCACTTTTCATCTTCCATGGGTCCTTCAGTAGCTGTTGACACATCAAAAGTAAAGAATCTGCTAGTTAAAGAAATAGAATAATAAATATTAATAATTAATATAGTACCAAAGATTGTGGGTGCTTAGTGCTTAATATTTCCTGCTTAGGTGCTTTGTAATTGACCTTTGCACTTAAGGTCTTTTTTATTTTTTAAAAAAGATTAATTCATAAATGGAGGAATTTTGATAAACATTAAAAAAAGAAATATTGTTAAACAACTTGCTGAGAAATTTTCAAATGCAAAGAGTGTTATATTAGCAGATTATGGTGGATTTTCAGTACAAGAAATGAATGAGTTGAGGGGTAAATTCCGAGAATCAGAAATAGAATTTAGGATTATAAAAAATACACTATCAAAGATAGCACTAAAGAAAGCGAAAATAGAAGGATTGGATGATTACCTTGTTGGACAAACAAGCGCTACCTTTAGTTACGCTGAACCTATTTTACCTGCAAGGATATTAAAAAATTTTAATATAAATGGAAAAACTCTGAAAATTAAAGCAGGTTATGTTGAAGGAGAAGTCTTTGGATTTGATGAAATTATACAATTAGCAGATTTACCTTCAAAAGAAGAATTAATTGCCAGTTTAACAAGACATATTGCCAATCCATTAATTAATTTTGTAAGAGTTTTAAAGAATCCTATTGTTGGCTTATTAAATCAGCTTAATATGATAGCAGAATCAAAAAAAGGAAAAAAATCAAATCTGAAAAAGTAAAAATTTAAAGAAAATTGAAAGCTTTGGGCAAAGTTTCTTGACTGAAATGTCTGCGAAACCATGCCACAAAGCTTCTGACTAAAATTAAAAAAAATAAAACTAAAAAATTGGAGGAAAAATGGTAGAAAAGAAAAAAGTTAGCGAAAAAGCTACTAAAGAGAAAAAAGTTAGCACTAAAGCTACAGAGAAGAAAAAGGTTGATACTAAAATTACGGAAAAGGAGAAAATTAGTACTAAAGATATTATAAAAGCTGTTGAGGATATGAGTGTAAAGGAGCTAGCAGAACTTGTTAAGATGTTAGAGGAGAAATTTGGAACAGTAGCAGCAGCACCTGTAGCTACTACTGGCACTAAAGAAGAAGTAAAGGAAGAGGAAGAAAAAATTGAATTTGATGTGGTATTAGCTAATGTGGGAGAAAAGAAGATTCAAGTTATAAAAGAGGTGAGAGCTTTAACAAAATTAGGTCTAAAAGAAGCAAAATCATTGGTAGATAATGCCCCCGAAGTAGTGTTAAAGGATGTTAGTAAAGATGATGCTGCAAATGCGAAGAAGAAGCTGGAGGAAGTTGGCGCTACTATTGAGATTAAGTAATTATCAATATTAATATTACAATATATTAAAATTGTGTATTTTATACTTCATATGTATAATTCACGCAATATATAGACATTAATTGAAATAGAAAAGCTCAATATTTAAAAAAATTTTAAAAAAATTTATAAATTTTAGTTGAATTTATTAGTATATTAATGATATAATAAAAGTTTATAAACTTTATTTAATTAATATATTAATGTATAATTATTATATAAATAATTATTTGAAGTATTTATTCTACTAAATATTAATTCTACTAAATTATTCCTTTTAAAACAAAGAGGAGTGATTTTTTTTGTCTAAAAAACGCTACAAAAAAATAGAAAGATACAATTATTCCAGTGCTAAAGAGATCATGGATACACCAAATCTTATTGATATTCAGAAGAAGTCATTTGAGGAATTATTAAAACATGGAATAAAAGAGGTACTTGATGATATATCTCCTATCGAGGATTTTACAAAAACACTTCAACTTGAATTTGGTGATTATCATCTTCATGAAATGGATAAGAAAACAAAAAAAACATCCAGCGAAGTTTATCAAAAATGCCCAAACTGTAATAAGAATATAGATATAAAATTCAATGAAGATATTTGTAAAGAGATAGATATTACTTATTGTGCACCTCTATGGGTTCTTGCAAGACTGAAGAACAAGGAAACTGGTGAAATAAAAGAACAACCAGTATTTTTAGGAGATTTACCACTTATGACTAGGAAGGGAACCTTTATTATTAATGGAACTGAGAGGGTAGTTGTTAGTCAGCTTGTTAGATCTCCAGGTGTTTACTTTGATAGGGAGGTAGATAGAGAAACAGATGAAACTCTATTTAATTGTAAACTTATCCCGAGTAGAGGAGCATGGTTAGAAATGATCTTTAGTAAGAAGAATGCTTTATTTATGAGAATTGATAGAAAAAGGAAGCTACCTATAACCACATTTTTAAAGGCACTCGGATTTGGAGACAATGAAAAACTTAAAGAATTGTTCAAACATTCAGAAGTAATAGATAAAACATTAGAAGTAGATACAGCAGAGTCGCGTGAAGAAGCATTAATAGAAGTTTATAAAAAACAGAGACCTGGGGAACCACCAACTTTGGATAGTGCCGAAGCTCTTATTGATAACTTATTCTATAAACCAAAAAGATATGACCTGGGAAGAGTAGGTAGATATAAGTTGAATAAGAAATTACAATTAG
Organism: Actinomycetota bacterium; assembly: GCA_018830725.1. Taxonomy (NCBI): domain Bacteria; kingdom Bacillati; phylum Actinomycetota; species Actinomycetota bacterium. Next base: position 5,353 of record JAHJRV010000006.1, read on the forward strand.
ATATACCTTTAGAAAAAACCACTCTGTCAGAGGAAGATATTTTAGCAATAGTTAGATATATGATTCAGTTAAATCAGGGATTAGGGGAAATCGATGATATAGATCATTTTGGCAATCGTAGGGTAAGAACAGTTGGTGAGCTAATTCAAAACCAGTTAAGAATAGGTTTCTCAAGAATTGAGAAAGTTGTTAAGGATAGAATGACGACTCAAGATGTAAATGTTGTAACACCCCAATCACTGATTAATATAAGACCTATGGTTGCTATATTAAGGCAGTTCTATGGCAGCAGTCAGCTATCTCAATTTTTGGATCAAACAAATCCTTTAGCTGAATTAACACATAAAAGGAGATTGACGGCTGTAGGACCAGGTGGTTTAAGTAGAGAGAGAGCAGGATTTGAGGTTAGAGATGTTCATTCATCTCATTATGGTAGGATGTGTCCAATAGAAACTCCTGAAGGTCCAAATGTAGGTCTTATTGGCTCCTTAGCGACTTATGCAAAGATAAGTGATATGGGATTTATACAAACACCATATAGGAAAGTTGAAAAAAGTATCATAACAGATGAAATAGAATATATTGATGCTGACGAAGAGGAAGAACATGTGATTGCTCAATATAATATTCCCGTAAATAAGAAAGGAAAGATTAAAGGGAAAGAAGTTGTAGTGAGGAGAAGAGGTGAGGTAGATACAGTTGTTTCTAATAAAGTAGATTATATAGACATATCACCAAGACAGATATTTTCTATTTCTACCTCGTTGATTCCATTTTTAGAGCATGATGATGCACCACGTGCACTTATGGGTTCAAATATGCAAAGGCAGGCAGTACCATTAATTAAAACCGAAGCACCATTGATAGGAACTGGTATGGAACATAAAGCAGTAATTGATTCAGGTGATGTCATATTAGCTAAAGAGAATGGAACTGTAACCAAAGTATGTGCAGATTACATAGAGATAGATTACAAGAATTTAGGTTCAATAAGACATAAATTACATAAATTTAGAAGATCAAATCAAGGAACTTGTGTAAATCAAAAGCCTTTAGTTTATGCTGGAAATAAAGTAAAAAAGAACGAGATCATAGTCGATGGACCAGCAATAAGTGATGGAGAACTGGCATTAGGGAAAAATTTGTTGGTAGCATTTTTACCTTGGGAGGGTTATAACTTTGAGGATGCAATTATTATCAGTGAAAGGTTAGTGAAAGAGGATATTCTTTCATCAATTCATATAGAGAAGCATGAGATTGAAGCAAGAACTACCAAATTGGGTGATGAGGAAATTACCAGAGACATACCAAATGTTAGTGAAGAAACATTAAAAGATTTAGATGAAAGAGGAATAATTAGAATTGGGGCTGAGGTCAAAGCAGGTGATATTCTAGTTGGGAAGGTGACACCCAAAGGTGAAACAGAATTGACAGCAGAAGAAAAGTTACTCCGTGCCATATTTGGAGAGAAGGCAAAGGAAGTAAGAGATACTTCTTTAACAGTTCCACATGGAGAGTCTGGTAAAGTAATGGACGTGAAATCTTTTTCAAGGGAAGAGGGACACGAACTTGCTCCAGGCGTAGACAAATTGGTTAGAGTTTATATTGCAAAAAAAAGGAAAGTATCAGTCGGGGACAAGTTATCAGGAAGGCATGGAAATAAGGGCGTAATTTCAATAATACTTCCTGAAGAGGATATGCCTTACATGGAAGACGGAACCTCTGTAGATGTTGTTTTAAATCCATTGGGTGTTCCTTCAAGAATGAATGTTGGACAGATATTAGAAACCCATTTAGGATGGGCTGCAAAAGTAGGATGGGATGATGATGGTGTAAAAAGAAGTGATGATGGGTCTGTTTACATATCAACTCCTATTTTTGAAAGTGCTAATGAAAATGAAATAAGAAAAGCGCTCAAAAAAGCAGGATTACCAACAAGTGGAAAAACCTGGTTGTATGGTGGAAGAACTGGAAAAAGATTTAAACAGCCAATTACAGTTGGTTATATGTATATAATGAAATTACACCATTTAGTAGATGATAAAATTCATGCAAGGTCAACAGGACCCTATTCTTTAGTAACCCAACAACCACTTGGAGGTAAAGCTCAATTTGGTGGACAGAGATTTGGTGAGATGGAAGTGTGGGCTCTTGATGCTTATGGAGCAGCTTATACTCTTCAAGAAATGTTAACAATAAAATCTGATGATGTTTTTGGAAGAGTAAAAGCATATGAAGCAATTGTTAAAGGGGAGTCGATTGAAGCTCCCAATATACCAGAATCTTTTAAAGTACTTGTTAAAGAGATTAAAAGTTTAGGATTAAATGTTGAAATTCTATCTGAGAAGGGAGAAAAGTTAGAGTTAATAGATACTGGTGAAGATATGTATAAAACCATTGAAGAATTAGGTATAAGTTTATAGAGAGAAGAGAAAGAAATTATAGAGATATTAGAGGACACAAAACTTTCTAAAAATTAGGGGGTAAGTTTTTTGTTAGATGTTAATCTTTTTGACGCAATTAGAATTGGAATAGCATCTCCAGAACAGATTAGGTCATGGTCAAATGGAGAGATAAAAAAGCCTGAAACTATAAATTATCGTACTCTTAAACCAGAAAAAGATGGACTTTTCTGTGAAAAGATCTTTGGACCTTCAAAAGATTGGGAGTGTTACTGCGGTAAGTATAAAAGAATAAGATTTAAGGGAATAATTTGTGAAAGATGTGGAGTTGAGGTAACCAGGTCAAAAGTTAGAAGAGAAAGAATGGGTCATATAGAACTTGCATCGCCAGTAGTACATATATGGTTTTTTAAAGGTATTCCATCAAGATTGGGTTATTTATTGGATATATCACCTAAAGATCTGGATAAGGTAATCTATTTCGCCTCATACATAGTTACTTCAATTGATAAAGATAGAAGAGTTTTAGAAAAGGAAGAAATTGAAAATATTATAGATGTGAGAACAAATCAGTTGAAAGAGGAACACAAAGAGAGAGTGGAAGATTTATTATCAATAATAACTGATAGATTTCCTGATCAATTAGATGATCAGGAAAAATTAACTGATGAAGAAAAGGAAGAATATTTAAAGCTAAAAAGTGAGATAGATAAAGATATTAAAGAGGATTATCAATATACACAAGACCAAATTGAAATAGCAAAACAAGCTTATAAAGAATTTATGAAGTTAGAGGAAAAACAACTCATCGATGATGAAAGAGTTTTCCGAGAAATGAAGCTCATGTATGCAGAATATTTTACCGGTGGTATGGGGGCTGAAGCAATAAAAGAGATGCTTGTCAAATTGGATTGTCATGCAGAAACTGAGGAACTTAGAAAGATACTTAAAAAGGCGAGAGGGCAAAAGAAAACTCGCGCTATCAAAAGATTAAAAGTGGTAGCTGCATTTGATAACACAGACAATCGCCCTCAAGATATCGTAATGGAAGCGATACCTGTTATACCACCCGATTTAAGACCGATGGTTCAGTTAGATGGCGGGAGATTTGCAACATCAGATCTTAATGATCTATATCGAAGGGTTATAAATAGAAATAATAGATTAAAAAAGCTTTTAGATCTGGGAGCCCCAGAGGTTATAGTTAATAATGAAAAAAGAATGTTACAAGAGTCTGTTGATGCACTTTTTGACAATGGAAGGAGAGGTAGACCAGTAACAGGTCCCGGAAATCGTGCCTTGAAATCTCTTTCAGATATGCTCAAAGGAAAGCAAGGTAGATTTCGTCAAAATCTATTAGGTAGGAGAGTTGATTACTCCGGCCGTTCTGTAATTGTAGTTAACCCAAAATTGAAGATAAATCAGTGTGGAATTCCGAAGCTGATGGCTTTAGAGCTTTTTAAACCTTTTATAATGAGGATGCTTGTTGATTTAGGACACAGTCAAAATATAAAAAGTGCTAAAAGAATGGTGGAAAGAGGAAAGCCAATTGTTTGGGATGTACTTGAAAAAGTGGTAGAAGATCATCCAGTGCTACTTAATAGAGCTCCAACACTACATCGTTTGGGAGTGCAAGCATTTTTACCTATACTTGTAGAAGGAAAAGCAATTCAGATACATCCTCTTGTATGTACTGCTTTTAATGCAGATTTTGATGGTGACCAAATGGCTGTTCATATTCCCCTTTCTCAGGCGGCTCAAGCTGAATCAAGAATTCTTATGATATCAAGTAATAATCTTCTTTCCCCAGCAGCGGGTAAACCACTTGTAACACCAAGCCAGGATATGGTTTTAGGAATATACCATTTAACATCTCAACAAGAAGGTCAAGCTGGAGAGGGTAAAGTTTATTATGGTCTGGATGAAGCATTGCTTGCATATGAGTTTGGAAAATTATCTCTTCAAGCCCCAATACGACTTCAATTTAGAGAAAAAGTAAGAAAAACAACATTGGGAAGAGCAATATTTAATTCTATATTACCTGAAGATTATCCCTATATAGATTCTCCAATAGATAAGAAGCAATTATCAACAATTGTTACAGAGATAATAAATACCTATTCAAGTGAGTTAGCCTCAAAGATTTTGGATGGGATGAAGAAGCTTGGTTTTACACATGCTACTGAAGAGGGAATAACTATTGGAATAGACGACATTAAAATTCCAGAAAAGAAAGCAGAAATTTTAAAGGAGAGCGAAGAAACTATTAAAAAAATAAACACAAGTTTTAAAGAAGGCTTTTTAGCAGATGAAGAGAGACTACAAAGAGTTGTTCAATTATGGTCAACAACTACAGAGGAGATTGGTGAGGAAATGGAGAGAAATTTTGGAAAATTTAATCCAATTTATATGATGGCTAATTCAGGAGCTAGAGGGAATGTAAAGCAGCTAAGACAATTAGCAGGTATGAGAGGTCTTGTTGCAGATGCTAGAGGAGAGATAATTGATAGACCTATCAAATCAAATTTTAGAGAGGGTCTATCAGTTCTTGAATATTTCCTTTCAACACATGGCGCAAGACAAGGTTTAGCAGATACCGCTCTTCGTACAGCTGACTCAGGATACCTAACAAGAAGATTAGTAGATGTATCCCAGGATGTTATAGTTAGAGAGCATGACTGTGGTACCAAGGAAGGTAAAGATATATATGTTCTCACCTTAGAGGGTGAACCAAATCCGAGCTTGTTGAGTAGGATTTGTGCAAAGACTGTAGCTGATTCTTCAACTGGAGAGATAATTATAAAATCTGGTAAGGTGATTAAATCAGAACATGTTAATAGATTAATAAAGGCTAATATAGAGATGTTAACAGTTAGGTCAGTATTAAATTGTAAAGTTGAACACGGCATCTGTAAAATGTGTTACGGTGAGGATATGGCTACTGGAAAGTTGGTTGAAATAGGTGAAGCTGTTGGAATAATTGCCGCTCAGTCTATTGGAGAGCCAGGAACACAGCTTACTATGCGTACTTTTCATACAGGAGGTGTAGCGAGTACATATATTCAGAAACCGATAAGAGTTCCGGTTGATGGTGAGTTAATAATTCCTTCTACAGTTTTGAAGAAGCTCAAAATGACCAAAAAAGCTTTAAATGAAGAGAGAAATAAGAGAGAGAAGGAAGGTAAAGAATTCTTTTCTAAGAATATAGATCATCTTACTCATAGATTCATGTTACAGGTAGAGATGGATGACAAAAAGTTGGTTGATGTAATGATGCATAGAGGAGAGAAATTAGAAATAACAACGAAGAAAAATGTTAAAAAAGGCGAGATTATTGCAAAGGTAATACAAACTGCGAAGAGGAAGAAATATATTCGTAAACATGAGAAAGCCTATGAAGCTATGGATATAACTGCTGGTCTTCCTAAAGTTGTTGAGCTTTTTGAAGCGAGGAAACCTAAAGGACAGGCAATAATTTCAGAAACCAGTGGAAAGGTTGAAATAAAAGAAACTGATAAATATACTAAGGTTATAGTAACTGATAAAAAAGGAAAAGAATTTTCCTATACGGTATCACCCAGATCCAGAATACTCGTCAACATGGGAGATGATGTTATTGCGGGACAACAATTAACTGATGGTTCCAGAAATCCTCATGATATCTTAAAAGTACAGGGCGTGAAAGATACACAAACGTACCTTATAAATGAGGTTCAAAATGTTTATAAATCACAGGGTGTTGATATACATGATAAACAAATAGAAATAATAGTAAGGCAAATGTTTAAAAAAGTTGCTATAATAGAGCCAGGAGATACTAATTTTTTGCCAGGTCAGTTAGTAAATAAAATAGCTTTTCAAAAGATAAACGAAGATATAAAATCCAAAAGGAAGAAACCAGCTACTGCCAGACAGACATTAATGGGAATAACCAAAGCTGCATTAGCTACGGATAGTTTCTTATCAGCTGCATCGTTTCAGGAAACCACGAAGGTTCTTACAGATGCTTCACTAAATTATAGTGTTGATCCACTTTTAGGAATAAAAGAGAATGTAATAATAGGTAAATTGATTCCAGCTGGAACTGGTATGAAGGAGTACAGGAAAATTGAAATAAATTATCCAGAGGAGTATCAACAGGAGGAGCTATTATTGTTATCTGAAATAGGTGGAGAATTATCTGAAATAGGTGAAGAAGATACTGAATAAAAAATTTATTATACTTTTATTAATTTAGGTGTCCATTTTTAAATTTTAAATGACAATTAGTTATTTTTTAGTTGACAACAAAAGAAATGGATGTTATTATCTCTTTTTGTATTTAAAAGGATTTAATTTTAGTTTAATATTAAATTGTTAAAAAAACAAAAAATAAATTTTAAAATACGATTGAATTTAGTAAAAATTTAAACTTTAATATAGTTAATATAAATTTTATATGTTAAGTAAGGAGGCATTTAAAGTTTGCCAACCATAAATCAACTAGTTAAAAGAAAAAGAAAGAGAATTAAAGCTAAGAAGAAAAATCCAGCACTACAAGGAAATCCTCAAAAAAGAGGAGTTTGCACTAGAGTTTGGACAATGACACCAAAAAAACCTAACTCAGCTTTGCGTAAAGTAGCAAGAGTAAGATTAACAAATGGGATGGAGGTAACAGCTTATATCCCAGGAGAAGGACATAATCTTCAAGAACACTCTATTGTTTTAATTAGAGGTGGACGTGTTAAGGATCTTCCAGGAATAAGGTATAAGATAGTAAGAAATATTCTTGACACTGCTGGAGTTGAGGGTAGAAAAAAAGCAAGATCCAAATATGGAGCCAAGGCTCCTGAGGGATAAAACAGGAGGAGTTATGTCAAGAAGAGGTGTAGCAAAAAAAAGAACAATAGTACCAGACTATAAATATAGAAGTGAACTTGTAACTAGACTTATTAACAACGTTATGTTAAAAGGTAAAAAAACTGTTGCAGAAAAAATAGTTTATGATAGTTTAGATATAATCAAAGAGAGAACTAAAAAAGATCCAATTGAGGTATTTACTAAAGCATTGGAAAATGTAAGACCTTTACTTGAAGTTAGATCAAGAAGAGTTGGTGGAGCTACTTATCAAATTCCTATAGAAGTTCGTTATTATAGAGCAGAATCTCTATCATTTAGGTGGATAATAAATTTTGCAAAACAGCGCAAGGAAAAGGGTATGGCATCAAAACTTGCGGGTGAGATATTAGATGCAGCAAATAAAATTGGAGCATCTGTAAAGAAGAGAGAAAATGTGCATAAAATGGCAGAAGCAAATAAAGCATTTGCTCACTACAGGTGGTAATTATAAAAAATAAAAAATTAACTTAAAAAATTTTAAGGTATGCGTAAAGATATTAAATTACTAAAAAAAAGGTCGATAAAGATGGAGCAATTTCCCTTAGAAAAAGCTCGAAATATAGGAATAATAGCTCATATTGATGCTGGTAAAACCACAACTACTGAGAGGATTCTCTATTATACAGAGAAAACCTATAAGATTGGAGAAGTTGATGAAGGTACAGCTGTTATGGATTGGATGGAACAGGAGCAGGAGAGAGGAATAACTATTCAAGCTGCTGCAACTACATGCTATTGGAATGATTATCAAGTCAATATTATAGACACTCCCGGACACGTGGACTTTACTGTTGAAGTTGAGAGGTCTTTAAGAGTGCTAGATGGAGCAATTGCAATATTTGACTCTGTTGCTGGAGTAGAACCTCAATCGGAAACTGTTTGGAATCAAGCTAATAAATATAAAATACCAAGGATTGCTTTTGTGAATAAGATGGATAAGACTGGAGCGGACTTTTTTCATGTAGTTGATATGATTAGAAAAAGATTGTTTGCAAATCCTTTATGTTTACAAGTACCAATAGGAGAAGAGAATAAATTCAAAGGTGTAGTGGATTTGATAAATATGAAAGCGATAGTTTATAGAGATAAAACAGGGAAAGATTGGGAAATATTGGATATTCCTTCAGAATTGGTTCCCTTATCGATTAAAAAAAGGCAAGAACTTTTAGAAACATTAGTAGAACTGGATGATAATTTAATGGCTAAATATCTTGAGGATGAAGATATTTCATCAATCTTAATTCAAAAGGTTATTAGAGAGTTCACAATAAAGGGAGAAATAGTACCCGTTTTATGTGGTGCTGCACTTAAAAATAAAGGTATTCAACCATTACTTGATGCAATTGCTAATTATCTTCCTTCACCAAAGGAAGTAAAAGAGGTTTGGGGAAAGAATCCAAAAAATAATGAGCGTGAATCTCGATTACCTCTTGACAGTGAACCTTTCACAGCGTTTATTTTTAAAGTACAGAATGATCCGTATATGGGAAATCTTTCCTATTTTAGAGTATATTCAGGAAAATTAAATGTAGGAGACATGGTATTAAATTCAAATTCAGAAAAGCTGGAAAGAATAGGAAGAATTGTTAGAATGCATGCTAAGGAAAGAGAGGACCTAAAGACAGTTGCCACTGGTGATATTGCTGCAGTTATTGGACTAAAAGATTCAACAACAGGTGATACATTATGTGATGAGAATTTCCCAATAGTATTGGAATCAATAAGATTTCCTGAACCGGTTATATCAGTTGCTGTTGAACCAAAAACAAAAATGGATCAGGAGAAGCTTTCGCTGTCTCTTAACAAATTGGTCAATGAAGATCCGACTTTTAAAGTAAATATAGATCAGGACTCTGGCCAAACAATAATATCAGGAATGGGCGAGCTACATTTGGAGATTATTATTGATAGATTACTTAGAGAATTTGGAGTTGAAGCAAATGTGGGTAATCCTCAGGTTGCCTATAAAGAAACTATAACCTTAGAATCGGTTTCAGAAGGAAGATTCATAAAGCAAAGTGGTGGAAAGGGTCAGTATGGACATGTTAAATTAAGAATCGAACCAAATCAAAGGGGATACGAATTTTTATTTAAAAGTAAAATAAAAAGCGGAAAAATACCACGAGAGTTTATCTCATATGTTGAGAAAGGAATAAGAGAAGCAATGGAAAGTGGTCAACTAGTGGGATATCCTGTAGTTGATGTAATAGTTACATTAATTGATGGATCATATCATGAAGTGGATTCAACAAATCTGGCATTTAAAATAGCTGGCGCTATTGCTTTTAAGAAAGCGTATGAAAATGCAGGACCAATACTACTTGAACCAATAATGAAATTAGAGGTTGTTTTTCCAGAACGGTATTTAGGTGATGTGATTGGAGATTTAAATGCAAAGCGAGCGAATATAACTGATTTAAGTGACAGAATGGGGTTAAAGGTTGTTACAGCTCAAGTTCCTTTAGGGGAGATGTTTGGATATGCAACAGATTTGAGATCTAAAACGCAGGGAAGAGCAAACTTCACTATGGAATTCTTAATGTATAAACAGATTCCAAAAAAAATGGCAAAAGAAATTATAAAATCAATTAAAGGTTTATAAAAAAGATATTAAATTTTAACTAAAATAATTATCTAACAAAAGGGGAAATATATGGCTAAAAAGAAATTTGAGAGAACAAAACCACATATCAATGTTGGAACTATAGGTCATGTAGATCATGGTAAAACAACCTTAACTTCAGCAATAACATATTGTCTAAGTTCAAGAGGTCTTGATGTAGA
>JAHJRV010000007.1 GCA_018830725.1 Actinomycetota bacterium
ACGTGCCTGGTGGAGCAGGACATGTGCACAGAATTGCAAAGGATGAAGCCATAAAACAAATTCTACAATTAGCATACCAAAGGATGAAAGGATGTGAATGTGGAGGGGAAGAAGCACATACCAGTTGCTATGGTTGCTTGAGGAATTATCGAAATCAATTCTGTCATGACAAACTCGATAGAGGGAAGGTTATTAGCTTTTTAGAAGAGTACTTTAAATGAACATTAATATATCAGAACGGGCATGTATATAAAGTGATTAAAATATAAGATCATACTTCACTCATTAAAATTCTTTTAATTGAAATCCCAAATTTTAATAAATATCGTTAATTTCTTTATAAAAAATAAGTTTATTACTAAAAGAGTAATATTTTTTATTTAAAAAAATTCTAAAAAAGCCAACAAGTTATGAGAAAGGGAAGGGGATACCATTTTTAATATGTATAGACTATTTTTTAAAATACTATCTTTATTTAAATACTGATATTTTACTTCCAGCTTCAATATTCTTTAAAATCTTTATATCACTTATAATTTGACCAAAAACATTAACTTTACTTGCAGGTCTTATTTCATTATTCTTACTTATTGGAGTAGGTCCAAAAAAGATACAAAATGCATTTCCAGAAGGCCAATATCCTAAATCTCCTTTCTCAACAATTTCTTTAGCATCTTTTTCTAAATCCAAAATAACTGATATTGAAAAATAAATCTCATCTCCCCATGTGTTTACAATTCCTTCAATTGGAAGTGCTTTATAAATTGCATCTGCAGTTTTGGTATTATTTAATTTAGCTTCAACAATAATATTTCCTGACTTTATCTTTATTTTCTTTATCATAATTATCCAATTTTAAAAACAGAGTTGATAGGGAATTTTATAATTTTTAGCAATTCTTTTTATTTTTGTTAATAGTTCCTGTTTATATAAGTTTCTTTCATAATAGAAAAACTTGTAATAATCCAAAACTTCAGGAAATTTTTTTTCAATTAATCTTTTAACTTTCCCCCAAACTTTTGGATATGGATTCAAACTATCAATCAAAATATTACCAACTTTAGCTTTAACAGCTTCCTTAAAGATTTCATTGATTACATCTTCCTTATCTGAAAAGTAGGGTATGACTGGACCAAAAAATAGAAATGTATTTATATTTTGATTTGATAATTCAGATAATGCCCTGAAACGATTTTCAGTAGTTGAGCTTTTTGGTTCAAAGATTTTTCTAATTTTTTCATCCAAAATAGTTATAGTATAACCTACTTCAATATCTTTAATATTTTTTATAATATCTATATCTCTAAGTACTAAAGAAGACTTTGTTTGTATAGAAACTGGAAAATTAGAATTAATAAGTTCTTTTAAACAAGATCTTGTAATTTCATACTTTTCCTCTAAGGGTTGGTAAGGATCTGTAACTGTTCCTAAAAGTATAGTCCCCGGTTTCAATCTATTTAATTGTTTATGTAATACACCTGCAGCATTAATTTTTATATCCACAAAGTTTCCCCAGGGTTCTTTGTGACCGGAAAATCTTTTCATGAAGATTGCATAACAGTATATACAGTCATGCTCACAACCTGTATAAGGATTTAAAGCGTAATCTCCAACTGAAATTCCAGTTTTATTCAAAATTGATTTACAGAAAATTTCCTTAATTTTCATTACCCATTAAAAATATCTAATAGTTAATAACACTTATTTCAAACTATTTATTAATCAATTGTGATTAATTTATAGTTAATATTTCCAAGACCAATCTTATGACCATGTTCGAGTTGAACTTTCCAATTTACTTTATTTAAATCATAGAATTTATCTTTAGATTCTATTTTTTCCTTCAATTTTCCCAAAGGATTTATTGGAGCTTTGTTCACTAAATCAACACTTACTTTATCAATAGCTACCATATCCTTTGATGCTAAGATTCCTAAATCAGGAACTATTGATACATCGCTCCAATCACAACAATCGCAATCAGGAGTAATATTGATAAGAAAATTTACATAACCTACTTTAGCCTTTTTTGTTTTTAATACCCCATAAGCGTATTCTGTCATCTTTTTTTGAAATTCCTCAGTTTTTGTTTCCCACCTTGTTTTTATAGCAGAAGATTTGCATACAACTAAACAATCTCCACAACCTTTACACTTTTTCTCATCTATAGTTACTATTTTATTAATTAATGATATTGCATTGAATGAACATCTGTTAACACATAATACACAGCCCGTACATTTCTCTTTTATAATTTTAGGATAGACTCCAGAGTGTTGGTGAAACTTCCCTCTCTTTGATGCGCAACCCATGCCAACATTTTTAATTGCACCACCAAATCCTGTCATTTCATGACCCTTGAAATGAGATAAAACTATCAATGCATCAGCATTAAATATACTCGAACCTATATAAACTTCTTCTAATATCTCGCTATCTATTTTTACTGTTGAATAATCATCTCCAATAAGTCCATCAGCAACTATAAAAGGTGCTCCAATAGTTGAAAAAGAAAATCCATGTTTTACAGCTGAAATTGAATGATCAATTGCATTATGACGCAAATGAGCATAAAGAGTGGTAGTATCTGTTATAAAAGGTTTACCTCTTTTTTCTTTTATCATATCTACTATACTGCTTACAAAAGTTGGATTTAAAAATGAAGTATTTCCAGGTTCTCCTGCATGAATCTTTATTGCAACTAAATCATTTTTTTCAATACAATTTAAAATTTCCGATCTTTTAACTATTGTTTCTAACTTATCATAAAGATTTCTTTTATACCTCGCCCTTGCATCTGTATAATAAACTTGACTTTCCATTTAAACAGACCTCCTAAATTTAAACTTTTGTTTAAAATAATGTTAAGAAATCATAAATTTTATAAATATTTTTAAAATCAAGAAATTTTAACAACATATATCATCTCATGTATTTACAATCTATATATAAAAAAATAAGAAAATTTTTACAGATGTTAATTTTACAAAAAATATAACACAATCTCAGTACAATAAAAATTTATTTTATAATCTATTTTTCATTTCAATAATTGGAACTATATTTAAAACTTTGTAAAATTATTACTTAAAACTTGAAAGGGTAGTAAAAAACCTACATAATGTTAAAAGAAATAAAATGGGGGGAAATTAATTAAGTTTTTAATATGAGGAATTATAAAAAAGTTTGTTTAATTACACTTGGATGTCCCAAGAATGAGTATGATTCTGATTGCATTAGACACATCTTAGAGGAAAATGATTTTCTTATTACAAAAAATATTAAGAAAGCAGATGTTGTAATTATAAATACATGCTGTTTTATTGATCATGCCAAGGAAGAATCAATAGAAACTATTTTAGAGGTAGCACAACTAAAAGAAGAAAAGAGTTTTATACTAATTGTATTTGGTTGTATGCCACAAAGATATTACCAGGAATTATCTAAAGAGATACCTGAGGTTGATGGTTGGGTAGGTTTATCTAAAATGTCATCACTTCCTGATGTCATTTCAACAATATTAAATGATAAGTTACATTTAGATAAAAAATTTAAATATAAGAAGTGTCAGAAGAATTTAGTTGAAAAGCAGGATTTTATTTTCAAACCAATTTGTTTGGTTGAAAATGTAAATGGTTGGGTAAAGAAACAGCCAAAAAGAAAGTTTTATGGAGAATTACCATATACATATTTAAAAATAGCTGATGGATGTGATCATACTTGTACATTTTGTGATATACCTAATATAAAGGGAAAACATGAATCAAGAATACCAAAGGAAATTATTAAAGAAGCTAAAGAACTTGTTAATAATAATATAAAGGAGATAATTTTGATATCTCAGGATATTACTCAATATGGAAAAGATTTGGAAGAAAAGACTAATTTAGTAAGGTTACTGAATGATTTAATTAAAATTGATAATCTAAAGCGAATTAGATTAATGTATCTAAATCCTGGTGGTATTAATGATGATTTGATAAATTTGATATCAAAAAGTAAAAAACTATGCAAATATTTAGATATTCCAATTCAACATGTTAACAATAAAATTTTAAGAAAAATGGGAAGAAGAGGAAGTTATGATGAGTTTTTAAAACTTTTTTTAAAAATTAGGGAAAAGATACCTGAAATAGTATTTAGATGCTCAATTATTATTGGCTTTCCTTCTGAGACAGAAAGTGATTATGATTTACTTTGTAAATTTTTAAAAAAAGCGAAACTTGATTGGGTAGGATTTTTTAAATTTTCACCACAGGTAGGAACAAAAGCCTATTATTATAATAATAAAATAGATAAAAAAACAGTTGATAGAAGGTATAATGATATTGTACTTCTTCAGAATGAGATCTCAATGGAATTGCGAGAAAAATTAGTGGGAAAAACCTTGGAAGTTTTAATAGAACAATCATCTATCGAATTAAATAATTATTGGGAAGGAAGATCATATAGAGAAGCTCCAGAAATTGATGGTTTAATATTTGTAGAAAAAGATGGTGTAGTAGAAGGAGATTTAATTCCTATAAAAATAACCAACAGTCAATTCTTTGATCTTTATGGAAAAATTAATAAGCATTGAGGGTGATAAGATTGAATTTATCTAATAGATTAACTATTTTTAGGATATTAACAATTCCAATTTTTTTATTTTTTTTATTAACTAATTCGAGTAATTCAATTAGACAGACTCAATTTATTTGGGCTGCAACGATTATTTTTCTAATTTCTGCTATAACTGATATAGTTGATGGATATATTGCTAGAACAAAAAATGAAGAAACAGAATGGGGAAAACTAATGGATCCAATAGCTGATAAGATTTTAGTCTCCTCAGCGATTATTGCATTAGTCGAATTAGGAAGAATACCTTCATGGGTTGCAATAATTATTATTTTTAGGGAATTTTTAATATCAGGTTTAAGAGCAGTTGCAGCAACAAGAAATATAATCATCTCAGCTAGTATTTTAGGTAAAGCAAAAACAGTTATTCAAACAATTGCAATTTTAATAACAATTATAAATGTTTCAACCTCTGGAATTAGCTTTTTCCCAATATCATTTCTTGGAATTAAATTAGAATGGTATTTCTTAATAGTGGCAATAATAGTTACTTTAGCATCTGGATTAGATTATGTCTGGAGATTCGGAGCAACTTTAGCAAAATTAAGTGTTAAAGAAATAAGTAAAAATAAGTATAAAAATAAATAGAAAAGTTTTAAGAAATTTTGAGAAAAAAATGAATTTATCTTTACTATCTTTAGCTTCTATAGTTCAAGAATTAATGTTAAAAAAGGGATTAACTCTCTCAATAGCTGAATCCTGCACTGGGGGATTAATTTCCAGTATTTTGACTAAATTGCCAGAATGTTCAAAATATTTTAAAGGTTCAATTGTATGTTACTCTCACTATTCAAAAGAGAGTATTTTAAATATTAATAAGAATATATTAGAAAAATATGGAACAATAAGTTCAGAAGTAAGTTTAGAAATGGCAAAAAAAACAAAAGAGCTGTTTGATTCAGATATTGCTTTATCAGCCACAGGTGTTGCTGGACCATCAAGTGAGGAAAATAAACCAGTTGGGTTAGTTTATATTTCTTTATATTCTGATAATTTTTCGAAAACAAAAGAATTAAATCTAATGGGAACAAGAGAGGAGATCCAACTAAAAGCTACTCAGGCGGCACTTAATATGTTACGACTTTATTTATTAAAATAATTAAAAATATTAATTTTGGGGGTAAAATTGGATAAAATTAGAGCTTTTTTAGCTGCTCCAATATCTGATGAAGTCAGGGACTATTTGGAAAAAATTATTTTAAAAATGAAAAGAAAATCTATTGATTGGAGATGGGTTAACTATGAAAATCTTCATATCACATTAAAATTTTTAGGTTACTGTGATAATGAGCAAATCTTAGATATTCAAAGAACTATTTCAAAATGTATTAAAAATATACAGCCATTTTCATATGAATTAAGCGGTCTAGGAGCTTTTTCTAATGAGAGGAGTGCTCGAGTTCTCTGGGCTGGCATAAAAGATGAAGAAAAATATTTTATAAAAATTTATAAATTGCTTGAAAGAAATCTCGCAAAGAGAGGTTTTGAGAAGGAGAGGAGAAGTTATTCTCCTCATATAACTATTGCTCGATCTAAAAAAAGGCAAAATATTAACAATTTACTTTTAGAATTAAATTTAGAAAAATTTGGAAATCTTCCAGTACAACTCAATGATAGAATAACTCTTTATAAAAGTGTCTTGTCTCCTCAAGGAGCTTCTTATTACATAATTAAAGAATTTATTTTTCAAAATAAATAAAATTTAATGCAATATATTAATGATTAATACTGAGCTAATAACATGATGATATTCTTTTGATAATCTAAAAAAAATTTTTATATGAGATGAGATATAATTGGGAATATACAAGGCATCTAAAATATGCTGATTAAGATTTATAATTATTTTAAATGTAATAATTATAAGTATGTTTATTTATCTGATTTATTTGACTAATAAAGCTATTCCTGATATACTTTATGCAAATGTGCAATTATTTAAATTATGGAGGATAAATGGAGAAAGATAAAGCATTAGACATTGCAATGACTCAAATAGAAAGACGTTTTGGTAAGGGGTCAATTATGGTATTGGGAAGAGAAGGCCCTTTACAAGAAATAGAGGCAATCCCAACAGGATCATTAGCCCTTGACATTGCTTTAGGTATTGGAGGTGTTCCTAGAGGAAGAATAATAGAAATATATGGACCAGAGGGTTCAGGAAAAACCACATTAGCCTTACATATAATTGCAGAAGCTCAGAAAAAAGGAGGTACTGCTGTTTTTATAGATGCTGAACATGCTTTGGATCCTATATATGCAAGAAATTTAGGTGTAAATACAGATGAACTATTGTTGTCTCAGCCAGATACAGGTGAACAGGCGTTAGAAATTGCAGAAATGTTAATAAGAAGTGGTGCATTAGATGTCTTAGTGATAGATACAGTAGCATCATTAGTTCCAAGAGCTGAAATAGAAGGACAAATGGGTGATAGTCATATGGGACTTCAAGCAAGACTTATGTCACAAGCACTAAGGAAATTAGCTGGTACAATTAGTAAATCAAATACATGTGCTATTTTCATTAATCAGATTAGAGAGAAGATTGGAATAATTTTTGGTGACCCGGAAACAACACCAGGAGGTCGAGCATTAAAATTCTATTCAACGGTTAGAATGAGAATTAGTAGATCAGCAAACATAAAAGTCGGAACTGATATTATTGGAAGTAAAGTAAGAGTCAGAATTGTTAAAAATAAGGTTGCCCCGCCTTTTAGAAAAGTTGAATTTGATATTTTATATGGAAAAGGAATATCTAAAGAGGGATCTTTAATTGATTTAGGAATAGAAAAAGGGATAATAAGTAAAAGTGGAACATGGTATTCATTTGGTGAGGAACAAATAGGTCAGGGAAAGGAAAATACCAGACAATTTCTATTGGATAATCCTAAAATAGCAAAAGAAATTGAAAATAGAATTAGAGAAAAAGAGGGTTTGCTAAAAAAGAAAGAAGCTGAAGAGAAAAAAGAAGAGAAAGAAAAAGAAGAATAAAGCATTTACATATGAAACTTTTTAAAGATAGTAAAATTTATCGAGTCACTGAGATAAAGAAGTTAAAGGGGAGACAAAAATATAGAGTTCTTTATTTAGATGGTATAAAATCTGGTAATTTTTTTGAAGAATCATTATTTAAGTTTGATATCAAAGAAGACTCGTATTTAAGTGAAAAAGAATTAAATCAACTTCAAAAATTTCAGGATGAAAAAGAAGCAGAAAGAATTGCAATAAATTATCTGAGTTACAAACCAAGATCAATAAATGAGGTAAGAAGAAAATTGTGGAGTAAAAAAATATCAGATGCAATTATTGATATTACAATTGAAAAAATGAAGAGTTATAGTTATCTGGATGATGAAAAATATACATGTGGTTGGATAGAAGAGAGAATTAGAACAAGAGGTTTTTCCTCATCAAAAATTAAATCTGAACTATTTCTTAAGGGTATTTCTAAAGAAATAATTGAAAATAATTTAACAGAGATTTATACACCTGAACTCGAAATAAAAACAGCAAAAAGTCTAGCAAAAAAGCAGATAAGAAAGTATAAAGCTATGGACAAAAAAGTAATAAGAAGAAGAATTATTAATTTCCTTCTAAGAAAAGGTTATAATTATTCAACAATAGAATCAGTTCTTCCAGAAGTTATTGAAAATCTATTTAATTAAAATATAAAATTTGATATGATATAATCCTTGAAAATTTAATATTCGTTCCGAGTTATAACATCTAAAGATTTTATCTAAGATGTTTAACCACTAAGATAAGAGATTATCTTTAAGGGTCAAGGTTGGAAACAGATTGACCTCCCGTGTTTGGAAAGGAGCAAAAAAATAACACCAACCTCTTTTCTATACGAGGGGAAGGTGTTTTTTTATTTTTTCAGAATTCAATAAGATAATAAAAATTTTCAAATATAAAATTACATATATAAAAGCTAAATTATGAATTTTTAAAGATGAAAAATTTGTCAAAAAAGCTATTAGTAATTTTTACAGTATTTATATTTTTAATCATAAATATTGTTAGCTGTAACCAAAAAACAGCAATAAGGGAAAAAGAGATAATTTTAGCTACTACAACAAGTACATATGATTCAGGTCTTTTAGATGAATTAATTCCTGTATTTGAAAAAAAATATAAAATTTCTGTAAAACCTATTGCAGTTGGAACAGGAGAGGCACTTAGGATGGGGGAAAGGGGAGAAGTAGATATTGTTCTTGTTCACTCAAGATCAGCTGAAGATAAATTTTTAGAAGAAGGGTATGGTGTAAATCGTAAGGATGTTATGCATAATGATTTTGTAATAATTGGTCCCGAGGAAGATCCTGCAGAAATTAAAGGTAATGAAAATGTAACAGAAGCTTTTAAGAAAATAAGTGAAAAACAAATGTTATTTTTATCGAGGGGAGATGATTCTGGAACTCATAAAAAAGAAATAAAGATATGGGAAGAGGCAGGAATAGAACCCAAAGGTGACTGGTATTTGGAAGCAGGTCAGGGAATGGCAGGAACAATTATGATAGCTAATGAAAAAAATGCTTATACTTTATCAGATAGAGGAACATATCTTTCACTACAAAAAAATATACAATTAAAAATATTATTTGAAGGAGATCCTCTTCTTTTGAATCCATATGGCATAATTGCAGTAAATCCTGATAAGCATTCAAAAGTCAATTATGAAGGAGCAATGAGATTTATTGAATTCATAACTTCAAAAGACGGTCAGGAGATAATAAAAAATTTTGGTATTGAAAAATATGGACAACCATTATTTTTCCCAGATGTAATTAGATAGTTATATTGTAAAATTAATCTGATTAATTATTAATACAAAATTTTTCTCTATAGCTTAATAAGTGAAAGTAAATAAGAAATTTTTAAAGATTAAATATTTAAAAAAATAGGTTTTTAAGATGAACATTTTTGTTGAAGGAATGAAAGAAGCATTAAACCTGCTTATAGGATTAAATAGAGAGATTTTATCAATTGTATGGCTTTCTCTTTTAATATCAGGTTATGCAGTTTTAACCTCCTTACTTATAGGAATACCTTTAGGTGTAATATTGGGATTGACAAAATTTCCTGGAAGGAAATTATTAATATCTTTGGTGTTCACAGGGATGGGGTTTCCTCCTGTAGTTATTGGTTTATTTGTTGCACTATCCCTCTGGAGAAGTGGTCCTTTAGGTTTCTTGTCCCTTTTATATACACCAACTGCTATGATCATAGCACAGGTTATAATTGCTACTCCTTTAGTAACTGGTCTGACTCTCGCATCAATTCAACAGCTTAGTCATAAACTCAAACTTCAATGTCAATCTTTAGGCGCAAATAAATTTCAACTTTTCTGGACATTGGTTAAAGAAGCGAGAATTCCTGCCCTAGCTGCAATTATGGCTGGATTTGGATCAATAATATCTGAAGTGGGAGCTGCTATGATTGTTGGTGGAAATATTAAAGGGAAGACAAGAATCCTGACTACTTCTATTGTTTTGTTTACAAGAATGGGAGAATTTGAGAAAGCTATTGCAATATCAATAATACTTTTATTTTTAACATTTATTGCTAATTTAGCTCTTACTTATATACAACAAAGGGAGAAATTTTATTGGAAAAAGTATTAGAAGTAAAAAATTTAATACATAAATATAATAAAAATGTGATTTTGGACATTGAAGAGTTCGAATTGCTTAGAGGTGAAGTCCTGGTATTAGTTGGACCTAATGGAGCTGGTAAAAGTACATTTCTTAGAATCTTAAATCTATTGGAAAAACCTTCTCAGGGAAAAGTTAAAATATTTGGAATTGTTCCTACAAATAATAAACAAAAACATATTTTTAGAAGAAGAATGGCAATGGTTTTTCAAGAACCACTCCTTTTTAAATCTTCTGTTTATGATAATGTTTCATACGGTCTTAGAATAAGAAAAAAAAATAAAAATTCAATAAAAAATAAGGTTTTAAAAGCACTGGAAAAGCTTGAAATTTCTCATCTTATAAATAGACCAGCTGGAACACTTTCTGGTGGTGAAGCACAGCGTGTTTCACTTGCAAGAGCATTAGTTTTAGAACCCGAGATTCTATTATTAGATGAACCTTTTGCAGAATTAGATCAACCAACAAGGGAGGAATTAAGGCATAATTTATATAAAATAATTAGAAGAGAAAATCAGACAACATTACATGTTACTCATGATAGAAATGAAACTTTAGTTATTTCAGATAGTGTTGCTTTAATGAATAAAGGGAAGATTATTCAAAGAGGAAGAACAGAAGATGTTTTTAATAAACCAATTAATGAATTTGTAGCGAATTTCTTGGGAGTAGAAACTATTTTATATGGAAAAATTACAAGTAAGAGCGACGGACTTTGTATAGTAAATATTAATAATCAGAAATTGGAAGTTGTATCTGATTTAGAGAAAGGTGAAAATGTTATTGCTTGCATTCGTCCTGAAAATGTAACACTTTTGAAATATTCATTAAAAGCACCTATTACAAGTGCGAGAAATTCATTTGTTGCAACTATCAAAGATATCTCTTCCTATGGACTTGTTTATAGAGTTGTTATGGATTGTGGATTTAATTTGACATCATTTATAACAAAACAATCTTTAGATAGATTAAACTTAAAAATTGGAGAAAAAATTATAGCTAATATTAAAGCAACTTCTATTCATCTATTATCAAGAAAATAAAAAGATAAAAGATTTAAATAAAATGTTAGATCGATTTGGAAGAAGAATTGAATATTTAAGAATCTCTGTAACTGACAGATGTAATTTAAGATGTGTATATTGCATGCCAGAAAAGGGTATCTCTTCAATTGGTCATGAAGAAGTTCTTAGATATGAAGAACTAGTAAAAATAGTAAAAGTTGCTACTGAGGTAGGTATTAATAAAATTAGAATTACTGGTGGTGAACCACTAATAAGAAAAGATTTAGTGAATTTAATTAAGTTATTAAGAGAAATTAAAGAAATTAAAGACCTCTCTCTGACTACTAACGGAGTATTTTTAGAAAAATATATGGATGATTTAGTAAATGCAGGATTAAATAGAATAAACATTAGTATAGATTCGTTAAATCCAGAAATATATAAAAAAATAACTCGAAGAGGAAATCTTGATGATGTAACTAAAGGTTTAAAATATGCAATTGCTTCCTCAATTAGACCTATAAAAATAAATGTTGTAGTAATGAAAAATATAAATGATAATTTAGAAGATTTTGCAAAATTGTCAATGATAGAACCTGTTCATATAAGATTTATTGAATATATGCCGGTAACAGGTATAGAAAAAATAAGAGGGTTAACTGAAGAAGAAATGCTAAATGAGTTGAATAAATATGGAGAATTAATAAAAGCTAAAAATCCTTTAGGTTATGGACCAGCAACATATTATAAATATAAAAATGCTACTGGAACTATTGGTTTAATATGTTCAAATTCACATAACTTTTGTGATAAGTGCAATCGTTTGAGATTAACATCTGATGGTAAACTTAAACCATGTCTTTTTAGTAACAAAGAGGTAGATGTTAAAGTGTTAATAAGAAATAATGTTTCAGAAAATATCTTAATAGATGCATTTAAAAATGCAATTTACATTAAACCCCAAAAAAGAAAAGTAAATAAAAAAATTTATTATATGTATCATATAGGTGGATAATTAATAAAAAAATTCGTTAAAATAAAAAATGGAGATTTTATGAAAAAGATAAGTCATATTAATTCTGAAGGTAAAGCAAAGATGGTAGATGTTTCTACAAAACCTATAACACATAGAGTGGCTAAGGCACAAGGTAAGATATGGATGAGCAATGAGATGTTACACATGATTAAAGATCTTGAAATAAAAAAAGGTGATGTACTTGCAGTTGCAAAAATAGCAGGAATAATGGCAGCCAAAAAGACGCATGAGTTAATTCCACTTTGTCATCCATTATCGATAACAGATATAAAAATGGAATTTGAATTAAAAAGGAAAGATAAAAATTCTTATATAACCTGTTCTTCAGAGGTAAAGTGTGATGGAAAAACTGGTGCAGAGATGGAAACTCTAATTTCTACATCAATATCTCTATTAACTATTTATGATATGTGTAAAGGAATTGATAGAGATATGATAATTGGAGATATTAAGCTAATTGAAAAAAGTGGCGGAAAAAGTGGCAAATGGAAAAGAAAATAAATATATTTTTAACATTTTATTATTGTCACAACAAATATTAATTATTACTTAGTTTTTTTCTTGACTAAATAGATATATTAGGGTTAAAATAATACATGGCTTGAAAATATTAACTATTTTGAAAATTTAATTAAAATTTTAAAAAAATATAAATTTTGATAACACTCTTTATATATTTTCAAAATATAGTTAATAAAAAATCTCAGATAATATAATAAAATTTCTTAGGAATTTTTTATTACTTAATTAATTATAGATATAAATTGGGAAATGGTTTTTAGGAGATGGTTTATTTATAATGTTTTCTAATATTGTAGTTGATTTCAAAATCAAGTGTTCAAATCATATTTGTAATAGTATTAAAGCTTTACTAAAATTTTTATAAGACATCTTTTTTTAATTTATAGTTTTTAAGTAGTAAATATTAAATATTATTTAAAATAATTATATAATTAATATTTTTAAAAATAGAGAATTATTTCAAGCCGAGATTTACTCGGCTTTTTATATTTTGAAAGGAGGAAATAAAATTAATAGTCAATTATCAATTTATATTTTTATAGCGACTCTTGGGTTAGTTTTAGGAATAATAATTGGTTACTGGATTAGAAGATACTTATTTAAAGGTCGAAAAGAACAAGCAGAAAAGTCAGCGAAAGAAATAATAGAATTAGCAAAGAAAGAAGCAGAAGCTATTAAGAAGGAAAAGTTAGTTGAAGCGAAGGACGAGGTTTACAAAATTCGTTTGGAAGAAGAAGATAGATTGAGAAATCTAAGAAACGATTTGAGGAAATTAGAAAGTCGTATAGCCCATAGAGAAAGTATTATTGATAAAAAATCAATGAAGTTGGATAGAAGAATATCTATCATTGCAAGAACTGAAAAGGAAATTAATTTGCTCAAAGAAGAGTTAGAAAATAATTTACAGGAACAAAAAATTAGATTAGAGAATATTGCTGGTTTGTCTTCCGCTGATGCAAAAGCTCTTCTTATGAAGAGATTAGAAGAAGAAGCAAGATTTGATAGCGCTAAAAAAATAAGAGAGATAGAAGAAGAGGCAAAGGAAATAGCTGAAGGAAAAGCAAAGGAAATAATTTCAACTACAATTCAAAGATACGCAAATGATTATGTTTCAGAAACAACAGTCTCAGTAGTTCCACTTCCAAATGATGAAATGAAGGGAAGAATTATTGGAAGGGAAGGAAGAAATATCAGATCTTTCGAGCAATTAACAGGAGTAAATTTAATAGTAGATGATACACCTGAAGCAGTTATACTTTCATGCTTTAATCCCGTTAGAAGAGAAAAAGCAAGAATTGCATTAGAAGAATTGGTTGCTGATGGTAGAATTCACCCAGCAAAAATTGAAGAGATGTTTGAAAAAGCAAATAAAATTGTTGAGAATCAAATAAAAATTGCAGGTGAAAAAGCAGTTTTTGATGTTGGTATAGCTGGGTTAAACAAGGAACTTATTAAAATCTTAGGAGCATTGAAATATAGAACAAGTTTTGGTCAGAATGTACTTCAGCACTCTATGGAGGTTGCTCATTTTTCGGGAATTATGGCTTCAGAGTTGGGAATAAATGTTAAAAAAGCTAAGAGAGCTGGACTACTTCATGATATAGGAAAGGCAATTGATCATGAGGTAGAAGGTTCACACGCTGTTATTGGGGCTAAACTCGCAAAAAAGCTTCATGAGTCAAATGATATTGTATATGCAATTCATGCTCATCACGAAGATATAGAACAGCAGAATATTTTAGATGTGATAATTTCTGCTGCGGATACTATTTCGGGTGCAAGACCCAGTGCAAGAAGACAAACTTTAGAGGGTTATATCAAAAGATTAGAGAATCTTGAAAGTGTAGCAAAAGAATTTAAAGGTGTAGAAAAATGTTATGCAATTCAAGCTGGAAGGGAAATTAGAGTAATGGTTTATCCAGATTTAGTAGATGATGATCAATCTGCGAGAATAGCAAGAGAATTGGCTGCAAAAATTGAGGAGGAATTGGAATATCCAGGTCAAATCAAGGTAAATGTAATTAGAGAAAAAAGATCAGTTGAATATGCAAAATAATAGTTAAAGATATTTGTTTATATATACCATCTAAGCTTGGTGTTTATACAGTTTACTATTTATAAAATATAAATAGAATTAATATAATTAAATATAACAACATCTAAATCTAAGTAATATCTAAAAATATGGAAAGAGATATTGCTTCTCTTCCATATTTTTTTTCACCATTTTTTGATTGAAAACAAAAATGATATGGCATAGGCTATAATAGTATAACAGTATAGTTTAACTTTATTGTTATGTTGTATGAAAATAAAGAGGAGATTTAGGTTTATTATAGAATATATAATAAATGCACATCTAAATGCTAAATATTATCTCAAGATACAATAAAAACATAATAGAAAAAGTAAAAATAATTGAATACTAATTATTATCTTAAAAGTTTATAAATATATAATAGAAATAGAAAGTCGAAGAAATAATTATTATAGGAGGTAAAAATGGCTGAACTTTTAAAAGTATCAGCAAAGTCAAGACCAAATTTGGTAGCAGGAGCCATAGCAGGGGTTATGAGAGAAAGTGGGTTAGTAAGAATTCAAGTAATAGGGGCAGGAGCATTAAATCAAGCCATAAAAGCAGTTGCTATTGCAAGAGGATTTGTCTCACCAAGTGGAATAAATCTTGTATGTATACCATCATTTAAAGATATAATGATAAATGGAGAGGAAAGAACAGCTATTCTTCTCACAGTTGAGGATTATAGCAGGTTCCATGTATAATAAAAATATAACTCCTTTTAAATAAAACTAAATATTATTTTAAAAAGGATAGATAATAAAATATTCAGATTATATTATATCTGTTTTTTCCTATTTAATCACAAAGAAGCATCTTTCAAATAGTTATATTCCTTCCAAATTAATGTCATTTAATTGGGTCATCTTAACAACTCCTTTACATAATGATTTTTGAGGGTTTTTAATGACCCCTTCAAGTTTTTAAAGATATACTCTTACTCGCATCTATTTTTAAATAAACTTTTAAGGTATATTTATACCTTAGATCATAGATAATTTATGCCTTAAATATTTTTTATTATTTTGTGATGGTTTTATAATAATATATATAAAAAAGTTCTAAATTTATATTATAAAAGGTTAAATTTATTTGAATTATAAATGTGTTAATACATAAAAAAGTTGGGTATAAATGCAAAACATATTTTTTAAAGAAGGGTAGAAAATGCCAGCAGATTTACATATTCATAGCAATGTTTCAGATGGTATTCTAAGTCCCTCTGAAATCGTAAAAATTGCAAAAAAGACAGGGTTAAGTGCCATCTCTATTACTGATCATGATAGTATAAATGGATTGGAAGAAGCTATCAAGGAATCAAAAAAAAATGAGTTAAATTTTATTCCTGGGGTTGAGCTAAGTTCTGAGAGTGAGGAGTGGGATTTACATATTCTTGGTTATTTTGTTGACCATCATTCAAAGCAATTAAAAGAATTTTTAAAAGATCTTCAAAATAAAAGAGAATTAAGAGCAAAAAAGATAGTAAATAGACTTAAAAAAGCAGGAATAAAAATAGAATTTGAGCAAGTAGCAAAACAAAGTCACGGAGAATCAATAGGAAGACCTCATTTGGCAAGGACGTTGGTTGAACTTGGTTATGCAAATTCAGTTCAGGAAGCATTTAGACTTTTTTTAAGAAGAGAAAAACCTTACTATGTAAAAAAATATGTAATTTCTCCAGAGAAAGTTATAAAAGTATTAATAAATGCTAAAGCTGTTCCTGTTTTAGCACATCCTTTCTCTGATAATAATATTAGGTTTATACAACCATTAGTTAAAATAGGCTTAATGGGGATAGAAGTTTATCACCCTTCACATAGTAATTTTATAATAAATGAATTAATAAAAATAGCTGATAGTTACGGATTGATAAAAACAGGAGGAACAGACTTTCACGGAAACTATTCTATAGTAAACCCCGAAATTAAAATAAAAAATATAGGTGATATAACTGTTACTGATGATGTGGTTGAAAAACTTTATAAAAAAGCAAGTGAACTTAGGAAATAGAAAAGATGATGGAAAATAAGAAATTTTCAATAGTCACCTTTGGGTGTCAGATGAATAAATATGATTCGGAAAGAATTGCAGGACTTCTTCATAAATGTAAAGCTCAGTTTGAAGAGGACACACAATATGCAGATATAATTGTCTTTAATACCTGCACAGTTAGAGAAAGGGCTGATGATAGATTGTTTGGTCAATTGGGTAACCTCAAGGGATTAAAAGAAGAAAAACCTGATTTGATAATAGCAGTTGGTGGTTGCTTAGCTCAGAGTTACGGTGAAAAATTACTATTAAAATTTCCTCAAATTGATATTGTTTTTGGAACACATAATATTGAAAGATTTCCATACCTTCTCAAAAGAAGAATATTAACTGGCAATAGAGTTATTGAATTGAAAAATAAAAGTACTTATGATATTTCATGTCTTCCATCTTCCAGGGAAAAATCATTCTCAGCATGGGTTTCAATTATGCGTGGATGTAACAATTTTTGTTCATATTGCATAGTTCCATATGTTAGAGGGAGACAATCAAGCAGACCATCAAGTCAAATAATTAAAGAGGTTAATAATTTGGTTTCATTTGGAGTTATAGAAATAACCCTACTTGGTCAAAATGTAAATTCATATGGGAAGGATTTAGCAGATGATTTAAATTTTCCGAAATTATTAAAAAGTTTGAGTGAAATTTCTGGATTAAAAAGAATAAGGTTCACAACATCTCATCCAAAAGATTTTAACAGTGAAACTATAAAAGTGGTAGTAGAATCTGAGAGTTTATGCAATCATTTTCACCTTCCATTACAAGCAGGATCTAACAAGGTATTAAAAGATATGAATAGAGGTTATAGAAAGGACGAGTATTTAAGACTAATTGAAGAGATATACAACATGACTCCAGATGCTAGTATAACGACTGATATAATGGTTGGTTTTCCAACAGAAACCGAGGAAGATTTTCTTGAAACATTGGATGTAGTAGAAAAGGTAAAATTTGATAATGCTTTTACTTTTATATATTCACCAAGACCAGGAACTAAAGCTATAAAATTTAATAATAATTTTTCACATAAAGAAAAAATGAATCGTTTTAATAGATTGTTAGAAAAACAAACTGCCATAAGTCTGATGAAAAATGATCAATTAATTGGTAAAAGTTTTGATGTTTTAGTGGAGGATTTCTCAAAAAAAGATAAAGAAATGCTTATGGGTAGAACAAAAACAAATAAGATTATTAATTTTAAAGGTGATTCAAATCTAATTGGTAGAATAGTTTATGTAGATATAATATCTGCAAAAGCTCATTACTTAATTGGAAAATTAAAGTTATAAAGAGGTAATTAAATGTCAAGTATAGCTTTAGGAATAATAGCACCTCATCCACCAATCATAGTTCCACCAATTGGAAGCGAGTATGATCTTAAACAAGTAGAAAAAACTATTTCAGCTCTAAAAAAAGTAAATAAAGACATTAAACAGATAAATCCTGAAATTTTAATCACTATTTCTCCTCATAGTCCAGTATATCGTGATGCATATGCAATAAGAGTACAAAATATATTAATGGGAAGCTTATCAAATTTTGGTTATCAGCAAATATCAATTCAAATGAAAAATGATGCTACATTTATTGAATCACTAATCAAGAATATGAATAAGAATTCAATAAAGGCGATAAAAATAGATGAAAATGAAGAATTTTTTTATGGTCAAAATGAATTGGATCATGGGGTAATAGTTCCTCTTTATTACCTAACTGATGAAGATAAATACAATTTGATTAGTCTCTCAATATCTTTTCTAAATTATCAAAATCATTATAACTTTGGAAAAGTAATAAATAAAACTGTTGAAGAAACTGGAAAAACTGCTGTTTTTATTGCCAGTGGAGATTTGTCTCATAGACTAAAACCTGGAGCACCAGCTGGTTTTCATCCAGAAGGTGAGAAATTTGATAAGAAGATAGTTGAGATAATAAATAGTTCAAGGTTTGAAGAACTATTCCAATTAGACGATAAGTTAATTTATAATGCTGGAGAATGTGGGTTACGTTCAATATTTGTGCTTGCAGGCTGTTTTGATGGAAAAGATGTAGAATCCAAAGTATTATCATATGAAGGTCCATTTGGTGTAGGCTACATGGTAGCAGAAATTATACCTATTCAATAATAATACTTATTTATTTTTGGTCACCCTGAGTGCAACGAGGGTTCTCGGATTTTAATGAGATTCTTCACCACTGAAGTTTATCCTGAGAGAGATTTAATTTGTCATTGTAAAAAAAATTTACAAGAGGAGAAAATGGATAAATATGTAGAACTTGCAAAGAAAGCTGTTGAAAAATATATAAAAGTGGGTAAAGTTCTATCACATAAAAACATTCTTGAAGAATTTACTAAAGAGAAAGCTGGGGTTTTTGTATCTATAAAAAAGAAAGGTGAACTGAGGGGTTGTATTGGAACTATTTATCCAACAAAGAATAACGTAGTTGAGGAAATCATTTCTAATGCAATATCATCTTCTACAAGAGATCCTCGTTTTTTTCCTGTTGAAAGGGAAGAGTTGAAGCTTTTAACTTATAGTGTGGATATTTTAAGTGAACCTGAAAAAATAGAGAAAATGTCACGGCTTAATCCCAAAAAATATGGTGTCGTAGTTAAATCGGGACATAAAACTGGATTATTACTACCAGATCTTGAAGGAGTAGATACACCAGAAATGCAAGTTAATATTGCAAAAAGTAAAGCTGGTATATTTCCTGATGAAGAATTTGAGATATATCGTTTCACGGTTACTCGTTACAAATGAAGCATTTATATGGTGTTTTATCAGAAAATAAGAGAATTTAAAGTAAAGATTACTTTATAAATTTCTTACAAAAATATATATTATTAATTTAAATTTTTCAGAACTTTATTAAATGAAAATAATTGCAAAAGGAAATAAAAAAAAGAGAGTAATAGCACTTGTTGGTCCTACTAGTATTGGTAAAACAAAAATATCAATTGAAGTTTCAAAGAAGATAAGCGCTGAAATAGTTTCCGCAGATTCAATACAGGTATATATTGGAATGGATATTGGTACCGCAAAACCGACAATTGAGCAGAGAAAAGAAATTACTCATCATATGATTGATATTTGTCCTCCAGATCACATAATGACTGTTGCTGAATTCCAAAGATCGGCAAGAAAATGTATTGATGATATTTCAAATAGAGAAAAAATTCCATTTTTAGTTGGTGGTTCTGGATTATATATTAGATCAGTAATTGATGATTTGCATTTTGCGGATAATATATTTAATAAAAGGGAGAGAAACAAATTAAAAAATAGGATAGAAACTGAAGGATTAAAATCGTTGTACATGGAATTGATTAAAGTGGATGAAGAATATTCAAAAAAAATTAGCTCTAACGATATAAGAAGAATAATTAGAGCATTAGAAGTGTATTATACATCTGGTAAAAAATTCTCATCTTTTCAAAAACAGTGGAAAGAAAGAAAGTCCATTTATGATTTAACCTTGATTGGTTTAAATAAAAATAGAGATGAACTATATAATGATATCGAAAAAAGAGTAGATAATATGATCAGTTCAGGACTTTTTGATGAGGTTGAGGGATTAATAAAAAAGGGATATGGAAACAGTCTGGCTTTAAAACAGGCAATAGGTTATAAAGAAGTTCTCTCCTTTTTTAATGATGAATTAACAAAAAAAGAAGTTATAAACCTCATAAAGAAAAATACAAGAAATTTCGCAAAAAGACAATTAACATGGTTAAGGGCTGATCCGAGAGTAAATTGGATTTTTATCAAAAAGAATAAGAAATTTGATAGTATAATTAAGAAAATAATTGAAATTATATTTTAAAACAATAATTGTTTAAACAATTAAAATAGAATAATCATTTTATCAGGTAATTATTATAAGGGGTGTAAAAATTGAAATTTACAAAGATGCATGCATTGGGTAATGATTTTATTATTGTTAATTCATTATTTGAAGAAAATGATATTCCACCTCATCTTATAAAAAATATCTGCAAGAGATGTTATGGAATTGGTGCAAATGGTGTAGTTGTTCTACTACCTTCTGATAAAGCAGATTTTAGAGTAACTATATATAATGCTGATGGCTCAGAAGCTGAAATAAGCGGAAATGGTATTAGATGTTTGGGTAGATACATATCTGACCTGGGATTAATGCAAAAGAAAAAATTTAACATAGAAACCTTGGCTGGAATAAGAGAGATAATAATCAAAAAAGGAGAAGGTATAATTAATAAGATCAGTGTGAACATGGGAACACCAGAATTTAAAAGGGAAAAGATTCCTATAAGAGGGAAGGATGGAGACCCATTAAATGAAGAAATCTTTATAGGGGATAAACAAAAGATTTTTGCTTCTTGTCTCTCTATTGGTAATCCCCATTGTGTAATTTTTGTGGATGATATAGATAAAGCTCCGGTAAAAAAATTAGGTCCAATTTTGGAGAAACATAAACTTTTCCCAAATAATACAAATATTGAATTTGTAGAAGTGAAAAATAAAAAAGAGATTTATATTAGAATATGGGAGAGGGGAGTAGGGGAGACAGAATCTTGTGGAACTGGAGCTTGTGCAGCAGCTGTTGCATCAGTTTTAAAAAATAAAACTGAACGAAAATTAGATGTATATCTTTTAGGTGGAAAATTAGAAATTTTGTGGCGTGAGAAAGATAACAATATCATCTTAACAGGTGCTGTAGATTATGTGTATAAAGGTAGACTTTCAGATAGCTGGCTTTTGTCGCAATATGATAGGGATTAAATAGTAAAAATAGTATTAAGTAATATAAGTTATTTATAAATTAAAATTATAAGTTTTAATTCTTGTATTTTTTTGAAAAATAACTAATTGGAGAAAGATTAAATATTAAAAAATCAACAGAAAATACAACAAAAATAACCACTATAGAACCACGCGAAAAAGCCATTTTGGTAGGCATTAAACTTCCACATCAAACATTATACCAAGTTGAGGAATCATTGAAAGAACTTGCTAATTTAGCAATCACATCAGGTGCAGAAGTGGCTGGAGAAGTAGTTCAGATAAGAGATTCATTTGACCCAAGGTATTTAATAGGTCTTGGCAAAGTTAATGAATTATCAGAAATGGTTAATTCGCTTAATTCAAATACTGTTATTTTTGATGATGAGCTTACATCTTCTCAACAGGATAAACTGAATAAGAAGATAGGTGTAAAGGTGATTGATAGAACAGCTTTAATATTAGATATATTTGCACAACATGCACATAGCTATGAAGGTAAACTACAGGTTGAGTTAGCTCAAATGAACTATTTACTTCCAAGACTTAAGGGAAGAGGAATAGAAATGTCAAGATTAGGAGGAGGAATAGGGACAAGAGGACCTGGTGAAACAAAATTGGAAGTGGATAGAAGAAAAATTCAGAAGAGAATTCGTTTATTGAAAAAAGAGATAGAGCAATTAAAAGTTCATAGAAATGTTCAGAGACAGAAGAGAAAAGGAAAAAGAATACCATTAGTATCATTAGTCGGATATACAAATTCAGGAAAATCAACACTGTTAAATTTCTTATGTGATAGTAATGTTGAAGTTAACAAAAAGTTATTTGTAACCTTAGACACAACAATTAGAAGGAGAGAAGTAGATGGTGGAAGAGTGCTGTTATTTTCCGATACTGTGGGTTTCATTAAAAAATTACCTCATCAACTTATTGCTGCTTTTAGATCTACTCTCGAGGATGTTAAGCAATCAGATATACTACTTCATATTATTGATTCATATCATCCAAACATGGAAGAGCAGATAGAAGCAGTTAATAAAGTTCTGGTTGATATTGGAGCTAATGAAAACATTATACTTATGGTTTTTAATAAAATAGATCTCCTTTCAGGGTTAGAAATAAATAGATTAAAAGAAAGATACCAGGATGGAGTTTTTATATCTGCATTAAAGGGTAATGGAATAGATGTTCTGATTAAAAGGCTGATAAAAGTTATCGATAGAAATACAGTTGAGGTGATACTATCAATCCCTTATAAAAATACTAATATCCTTTCATATCTTCACGAATTAGGTAAGGTAAGAGAAAAAACTTATTTGGAAAATTCTATTGAAGTAAGAGTACTCATACCAAAACATGCTCTACAAAGAGTTGAATGTTTCAAAATAGATAAAGCAGTGAAATCATAATCTATATCTTCCTTATTAATGCGATTACTTTTCCCAATATTTTAACATTGGATAATATTATTGGTTCCATAAGATCGTTTTCTGGTTGTAAGCGTATTTTACCATCCTCTTTAAAGAATCTTTTTACTGTAGCTTCATCTTCTAC
>JAHJRV010000008.1 GCA_018830725.1 Actinomycetota bacterium
ACATTCTCGCCATTATTAATGTATAAATATAATTTGAAAAATTAACTATATTAATTGCAATAAATAGTAAAACTATTTCTTTTGCAAATTTTCTCCCTAATATCTTCTCTGTTAATTTTGATAATATATTATAGATTTTTTCCATAAACTTATTTTTTAAAGAAATCTTTTAATGCTAAATCCCAATTTCTCATCTTATGTATCCCTCTCTTTTCTAAATTAAGATTTGCTAAAACTGAATATTTTGGTCTTGGTGCTGGTCTATTTAATTCTTCTGTTGAAATTGGGATTACTTTAACATCTTTTATTTCTGCATATTTCAATATTTTTTTTGTAAATTCATACCAGGAGCATTCCCCACTATTTGTAATGTGATATATTCCATAATATTTTGTTGAAATTAGAGCAGAGATAGCTTTTGCTAAATCAGGAACATATGTTGGAGAACCAACTTGGTCATTTATTACTCTCAGCTCTTTTTTATCCTTTGCAATATCCAGTATTGTATTAACAAAATTTTTCCCTCTTTTTCCATAAAGCCAGGATGTTCTAACAATAAAAAAATTGTCTAAAAAATGTTTACCTACTAGCTCTCCCCCATATTTGGAAATACCATAAATACTAACTGGATTTGGAATATCAGATTCAAGATAAGGTGAATTTTTCTTACCGTCAAATATATAATCAGTACTGATATAAACCATTTTACTTTTATTTTTTTTAGATGCCATTGCAACATTCCCAGTACCTATTATATTCACATCAAAAGCAGTTTTTATATTACTTTCGCATCCATCCACATTTGTAAATGCTGCGCTGTGAATGATAATATCTGGGACTATTTTAGATATTATCTCTATTACGCAATTCTTATCTGTTATATCTAATTCTTCATGACCAAAACCATAAACTTCATTATCTTTTGAAAGTAGTTCAACAAGCTCTGAGCCTAATTGTCCTTTACTTCCAGTTATCAGTATCTTCAATGTTATTTACTCCATAAATTGTTTATAATTAAATCATTATTATTAAATTATCTCAGGATATTGTTTTTCATAATATCTTTTATATTCCTTAGAATTCTTTATCTTTTTCCACCATGATCTATTATTAATATACCATTTAACAGTATCTTCAAAATTATTTTCGAAATCCCTAGATGGTTTCCATCCCAATCTTTGAATTTTGTTAAAATCTAATGCATATCTTATATCATGACCTGGTCTATCAGTAACACTTTTTATCATAGATTCTGGAATATCTAAAATATTAACAATTCTTTTCGCAATCTCTATGTTCTGAATCAGATTTCCAGTAGCAATATTATAAACCTCCCCTACTTCCCCTTTTTCTAAAAGCATATCTATTGCCTTGCAGTGGTCGATAACATAAATCCAATCTCTAATCTGGCTTCCATCTCCATATAATGGTAATGGTTTCTTTTCTAATGCATTTGTAATAAAAAGTGGGATAAATTTTTCCGGATACTGATATGGTCCAAAATTATTAGAGGCACGAGTAATAACCACAGGAACATTATGAGTGGCAAAATATGAATATGCTAACCTTTCCCCAGCAAGTTTGCCCACTGAATAAGGATTTCTTGGCTTTAAGTTATCTTCCTCTTTAAAAAACCCTTCATAAGCAGTTCCATATACCTCATCTGTTGATATCTGTATAAACTTAGAAATATTATATTTTCTTGCTGCTTCCAATAAAACATAGACACCTTGGAAATCAGTTCTCATAAACTCTGAAGGGTCTTCAATTGATCTATCAACATGAGTTTCTGCAGCAAAATTTATAATGATATCTACATTATTTTTCACAATATCGTTGACTAAATTTACATCACATATATCTCCATGAATAAATCTATAATATGGACTATCTTCTATATCTTTTAAATTATCCAAATTTCCAGCATAAGTTAGTTTGTCAAGATTAATTATTTTATAATCTCTATGCTTCTTGAGCATATATCTTATAAAATTACTACCAATAAAACCTGCCCCTCCAGTTATTAATATTTTTTTCAAGCCAATCCTCCTAATTGTTTTATATCAAAAAAATTAATCTTTTTATCCCATTTTAATTTCCCAATCGTATGGAATTTCATCAGAGTCATAAGGAATACGATATTCATCTGGCTCATCATAATTATAGAGTTTGTCTGGACAATTTATTATATATGTCATATCCTTGCTTACACCTTTGAATCCATGTATTACCATGGGTGGAATAGTTATTCTTGAATAATTTTGTTCACCTATAAAAAATTCATTAACTTCTTTATATGTTGGAGAATTTTCTCGACCATCAAATAGAATTACCTTAGCCATTCCCTTAATACATATGAAGTTATCCCATTGTTCTTTATGATAATGCCAACCCTTCACTACACCTGGATAACAAGTTGTCAAATAAACCTGTCCAAACTTCTTGAATTCTTCTTCATCACTCCTTAGTAACTCAATTAAAAATCCCCTTTCATCAGGAATAACTTTTAATTTCTTAACTCTAACTCCCTCAATCATTGAACTCCCTTCATATTTCTTAAATTGTTTTAAAATAAAAATAATTATTTCTCAATTGTACTTAATAGATTAGTAATTACATAATCCCATGTTATGAATTCAACATTTTTTTTTCCTTCTAAACCTAACTTCTTTGCTATATCCTTATTTTTATATAAATAATCAAACACATTTGCTATTTCCTCCGGATTCTCATTTAAAACAAATCCATTCTTTTCATGTTTAACAAACTCTAAAACACCACCTGAATCAAGTAAGGTTATCACTGGTTTCCCAGAATTAAATGCTTCAATTGTTATAAATCCATAATCCTCATCCAATGGTGCAAAAAATACACAAAGACAATTAGCATACAAATCTAACAGTTTA
>JAHJRV010000009.1 GCA_018830725.1 Actinomycetota bacterium
GTACCTGTTTTTTAGAAGCATTTTCAACACCAACTACTGCTTTTTTAACTTGTAAAGGTGTGTATTTGTAAACATCTAATTGATTTTGATGCCCAACAAGTAAAACTACACCGCTTGCCTGACTTACAGAAATAGCTGTCTTTACATTACTGCTAAAAAATATCTCCTCAACTGCTAAACAGTTGGGAGAATAGGTTAAAATAATATCATTTATACCTTTATATATTATATTTAATCTTTGTGAAATGGGAAGTTTTGCTGAAGTTTTTATGCAATCATAATAGACTGCATTTAATTTTCCCTTCTTTTCTTCCACTATTGCCACACCTGTTGTTGCTATTCCGGGATCAACTCCTAATGCTTTCAAAGTTTCTCCATTAACTCATCTGGTATTTCAAAATTTGTATAAATCTCCTGAACATCATCCTGTTCATAAAGTGCATCTATTAGTTTAAGAGCTTTTAATGTTTTTGATTCATCAAGCAATTTATAATTCTTAGGAATAAGAATAATTTCTGTTGAATCAGTTGATAAGCCTTTTTCAATTAAAAAATCTTTGATTTTCATAAGCTTAGTTGGTTCTGTATAAATTTCATAATAATCCTTTTCTATAATTACATCATCTGCTCCTGCATCAATAGCTAATAACAAGATCTCATCTTCATCAATGTTAGAACCATCTTTTAAACTGATAACACCTTTCTTATTAAACATCCATCCCACACATCCCGTTGAGCCAAGATTGCCATTGTGTTTAGTAAATATGTTTCTCATTTCTGAAGCTGTTCTTTTTCTATTATCAGTCATAGCTTCAACTATTACTGCAATTCCTTCAGGTCCATATCCCTCATATACAACTTTCTCTAAATCATATCCACCAACCTTACCAATACCTTTTTTAATAGCCCTCTTTATATTATCTTTTGGCATATTGAATTCTTTTGCTTTCTGAATTGCATTGGCTAATGCTATATTCTGATTTGGATCACCACCTCCCTCTTTAGCAGCAACTATAATTACTTTCGTTAATTTAGAAAAAAGTCTTCCTCTTTTTGCGTCTTCTTTTGACTTTTTGTGCTTTATAGTCTTCCATTTCGAATGACCTGACATCCTATTGCCTCCATCTTTTATTTACTAAATTCAAAAAATATCGATGGATTCTATCATCATTACTTAATTCTGGGTGAAAAGCTGAAACTAACAAATTTTTCTGTTGAGCCATAACTATTCTATCATCTATCTCTGCCAATATTTCTACCTGTTTTCCAATCTTTTCTATTATTGGAGCTCTTATAAATACTGCGGGAAATTCCTTATTACCCAATTTTGGTATTTCAATATCAACCTCCATACTATCTATCTGCCTACCAAATGCATTCCTTCTAACCTCTATATCCATAATAGAGATCGTTTTTCTATTTTCACCAATTATATTTTTTGACATTAATATTAATCCCGCACATGTACCATAAATTGGCTTCCCCTTGGACGCAAACTCTCTTATCTTTTCAAAGAAACTGTATTCATTCATCAAATTTCCAATTGTACTGCTTTCGCCTCCTGGAATAATTAAACCATCGATATCATCAATCTGACCTGGTTTTTTTATCTCAATTGGTATAACACCACATCTTTCAAGTATCTCTGTATGTTCACTTACCGCTCCTTGAAGAGCAAGTACACCTATCTTTTTCAAATCAGATTCCCCTCTTTTGTAAAAGATCCATTTCGTCTATTTGAGATATTTGTAGTCCCATCATCGCTTCACCCAAATTCCTTGAAACTTCAAGTAAAACTTCAGGATCATTAAAATATGTTGTTGCTCTCACAATAGCTTTAGCCATTACAGAAGGGTTTTCTGATTTAAATATTCCAGAGCCAACAAAGACCCCCTCTGCTCCAAGTTGCATCATAAGAGCTGCATCCGCAGGTGTAGCAATTCCTCCAGCTGCAAAATTTACTACAGGAAGTTTACCATTTCCCGCAACCCATTTTACTAATTCAAATGAAGCTTCTATCTCTTTTGCTGTTGTTATAAGCTTATCTTCAGATAAAGAAGTCAATTCTTTAATCTCATTTTTAATAAGTCTCATATGTCTTACAGCTTCAACAACATTCCCTGTTCCAGCTTCTCCTTTAGTTCTTATCATAGCTGCTCCTTCATCAATTCTTCTTAATGCTTCTCCAAGATTTGTTGCTCCACAAACAAAGGGAATTTCAAATTTATTTTTATCTATATGATATTGCTCATCTGCTGGGGTTAAGACTTCACTTTCGTCTATAAAATCAACCCCCAAAGCCTGCAATATTTGCGCTTCAGCAAAGTGTCCAATTCTAACTTTAGCCATTACAGGAATAGTAACTGAATCCATTACATCTTTAATAAGCTGAGGATCTGCCATTCGCGCTACTCCTCCAACTTTTCTTATATCTGCAGGTACCCTCTCTAACACCATTACTGCAACTGCTCCAGCTTCTTCGGCTATCATAGCCTGCTCCACAGATACAATATCCATAATTACTCCGCCCTTTAGCATCTCAGCCAATCCAGATTTTATTTTAAATGTTCCAATCTTTTTCAAATATATCACACTCCTAATATATATATTATAATACCAAATCAATAAATACGAGATAATATGTGATTTAATATTAAAAATCATTTGCAAATTATTTTAATAAATCAACCATAATTGTAATAATATTAAAGAATATATAACAATTTTTGTAAAAATTGGTATTTAAAAGCTTGAAATTTGAGATATATCTCATCATTGTATTATAATTATTGCTCATAATTAGCTTAATTGAAATTTTTACTATTATTCTTATAAAAATTTTATGTTATTAATATAGAAAAATACAACCCTTTTAATCCATCTTAAAAGGGTTTAAACTTCTGTGTTTTTTGAGATGAATATAAACAGATTTTTGGAAAATATAAAAATATTTAAATACCTGATATTTATTGTATTCATAAGCACCTTCATAGCTATTACTCTCAATCCTCATATAATCTTTGCTGCAGATTTAGAAAGATTAAAAGGTGAAAAGGTTAAACTCACAAATGAACAGAATGCAATTCTTTATAACTTAAATAATATAAGAGAAGAAATAGATAGAACAAAACACGATTTACTTTCATTAGAATCTAAGATAAATACCTTAGAAAATCAAATTAATAACTTGGAATTAAATATTAAAAAAATAGAAATCGAGTTAAAAAACACAATTAAAATTCTTAATGAAAAAGCCATTGAACTTTATAAACGGAAAAACAATTCTTTTTTTCAAGCTGTAATATCACCAAAAGATATTATCACATTCTTTAAAAATATGAATTTGTTTGGTTATATGATGAAGCAGGATTCAGAGGCAATCAATAATTACATCGAAACAAAAGAAGAACTTATAGAAACTAAACTCATATTAGAGGAAAAACATGAAGAGCTCAATAGTTATAGAGATCAGTATAATTCTACCTATAATTCACTTTTAATAAAAGAAGCAGAGTATGAAAAAAAATTGGAAGAAATAAAAATACAAGTAGCCAAGTTAGAAAACAATTTAAAAGAAATAGAAGGAAGAATTAAAAAAATTCAATCACAATATCCAAATCTTAATATTATTGATGAATATAAAGTTTTGGCAACAGGTTATTGCTCTTGTCCCATTTGCTGTGGTAAATATTCAAATGGATATACTGCTATAGGTTTAAGAGCTGGTATTGGTGTTATTGCGGTAGATCCCAAATTTATCCCACTTAGAACTAAAATATTGATACCCGGATATGGAGTTGCAATTGCTGGAGATACAGGTAAAAAAATAAGAAATAATCATATAGATATAGGTTTTGACAATCATTTAGATGCTCTAAGATATGGGGTAAGATTTATTTATATATATAAAATTGGTAA
>JAHJRV010000010.1 GCA_018830725.1 Actinomycetota bacterium
AATTATTTTTTTCTCTATTTTTTTTATATTTTGTTTTGGATTAATACTTCTTATTATATTTATTGTTTTTAGATTTTTTAGATTTTTTAAAAATATATCTAGTATTTCTGAAAGTATTAAAAATATTGAAAAAACATTAAAAGAAATTAAGGATATAAAAAAATGAAATTATTAGAATAATTTTAATAATTGCGATCTTACTTAATGTTTCAATTTTTATTTATCATTTATATAAAATAATAATAATAAAGATTAGAAATTATAAAAAATAAAAAAGGCCTCCGAGTAGAAGACCTTTTTTATTAAAAAAATTTAATCAAAGGAGTTAACTAAAATTAAAAAAACCTCCTTTATTTAATATTTTATATAAAAGTTTCTTAAAAGTCAAAAAATGTGCACAAAATTTATTTAAAAAATAGGGCAGTATGGCTTAAGTAATAGGGGAGTATGGCTTAAATTTCTTTATGAGTAAATAGGGCAATATGGCTTAAGTAAATAGGGCAATATGGCTTAAGTAATTTTATATATAAAACCTGATAAAAGCATAAAATTATTAAAAATGAATATTATATTTAACTTATTTAATAGAAAAAGAGATAAAAAAATATGAAGAAAAAAATCAAAGAAAAGGAAAAAACAGAATTAATTAAATCAGAAGTCAATCTAATAGAGAAGCCCTTTTATACTTTAGATCACGACAGATTTAAGAGAATCAAATCTAAAGAAGTAGAAATAAAAGGTGAAAAAACAATCATAAAGATATGGGAAGTTTCACCAGATTTAGAATTAGGACTGCCAACAGTTTTTGATATGAAGATCTTTAGAGTAATAGAAATGTTTATTTATAGAAATTTAAAGAAAAACGACGGAAATATAATAAATCCTTTAAATATCGGATCTATCTATCAAATATGTAAAATTTTGGGAATTGAAAATCATAGCGGTAATAGAAAATTTATAAAAGAAGCAATTGAGAGACTATCACTAACAGGCTTTATAACAAAAAATACTTTTTACTCTAAGGGAAAGAAAAAATTTTTAGGTGAAGCGTCTTTTCATTTATTTGATCGGGTGTGGAAAGGCAAGGAATTAAAAAACGGGGAAGTCGCAGACTCCAACTACATATACATAGCACCGCTTTATAAGGAGAGTATAGAAGCTCACTATATAAAATTATTAGATTTTTCATATATTAAAAGTTTAAATAGTGGTATTGCTATTAGGTTATATGAAATTTTAGGGATTAAATTCTATGGTATTAATAAGAAAAATTTTGATTTTATAAAATATAGCTACGAAAAACTTTGTAATCTATTGCCTTTAAAAGAACAAAAATATTTATCTCAAATTAAGCAACAATTAAAACCTGCACTCAAGGAATTAAAAGAAACTAAATTTTTAGAGAAATATATTTTTGAAGAGAAAGGGAATAAATTATTTATTAAATTTTATCCTGGTGTGAAATATTTTGAGGAAATTAAATTAAACGGCGCACCTAGAAAAAAAGCAATTGCTGAAATCAAAAGAATAAAAGAGATTTTAAAAGATGAAAAAGAAGATAAATTATCGCCGATGCCAAAAGGATTTATGAGCCAAATAAAAGAAATAGTCAAAGAAGCTGAAAATAAAATAAAAAGAATTTAAAAATTTATCGGGAGTATCGGGAGTCAATTTGGCGGTCTGATTATGCTCTAAAGAGATATCCCTGAGGGAATACTAAGGGGCTCTATTAGGAGAGAATACCAGGGGGCTCTATCAGGGGGGTATATTTTAGGCACAAAATTAGAATTTGAAAAAAAATATTATAAAATCTATGTTTTTAAATTTCGGACTTTTCGGACACTATAAAAAAAGAGTAAGCAAGGAATTGAGCCATTTCTTGAATTTCTTGAGTCTATAAAAAAGGAAAATGAATTAAGTCAATTAAGTCAGTCAATTCGGCAGTTTTAATTTCGGCAATTTCGGGACACTATAAAAAAGATAAAAGCTAAAAAAATTTATTGTCAGTTCTGTCAGTCAATTCGGCAGTTTTAAACCTAAACATTAATAATTTTCAAAGCCGAGATCCGTTAAACCCATTAAACCCTAATTTAAAAGAAGGAAAATAAAAACACTTTTTAATTCTATTTAAAGTCTTCACTCCACTTTTAAAAAATCCATACTAATTTAAAAAAATTTCATAAATTTAAACAGATTAGTTAAAATATAAACAGATTAGTTAAAATATATTCAAATACAAAATGAAAATTTTAAAAAAGGTGGAAATATGGATTTTAGAGATATAAAAGAGCGCAGGGAAGCGTTGGGGTTAACTTTAGGGCAATTGGCAAGCAAATGCCATAATAGGATCTCCCCACAATTACTGAATATGATCGAGAGGGGGAATAGGAACTTAACATCAGACAAGGCGCTGATTCTCGGTGAAGTTTTAAATTGTGAACCTTTTCAATTAGCGTTATCACAAACCCTTTCGAATCAAGGAATTTCTTTAAAAGATAGGGAAACGGCAGTCGATTTATTATTCGATGATTTTAGAAGATTATTAACTTTGAAATCTGAAGAGTTAGAAAAAAGAAAGGATTTAGATTTTGGTGATAGAGATACATTTGCTAGATCTAAAAAGCTGTCTAAACCTGAAGCTAAAAAAAGTAAAGATAATGGAGAGATTAAAAGAAATAGTGTTTGTGCTATTTTAACTGAAAAGAGGACAGTCACTTTTTATAATGAAAGGTATGATAGAAATGTCCCTAAAATAGTTAATGTGAAGACTGCAAGATTTTTAAGAAAGACTGGATTGTTTAAATTTGAGAAGATGAGAGATGAGAATCAAAGAAGCGATCAAAAAGGATAAGAAAAGGATAGAAAAAAGATATCACGATTCAGAAATGAATGAAACAAGCGACTTAATCGACGCTTAAAAAGGTTTAAACAAAACACAGGAATAGGTTACATTCTTACAGAATAGCGTCAAAAACGCGTTTTAATTAAACAATTCAATAAATTGTGTGGTATTAAGAACTTAATAATTAGCTAAAAAAAAGAATATTTGAAGACAATTTAAAAGATAAGAAAATATAAAAAATTTATCTGGAGTTTCTGGAGTCAACTCGGCAGTTTTAATATTGCGACTTTTGCGACTCAATAAAAAAAGAGGTAAAAAATGAAAATTAAACAAATATTAAATTACATAATTCTATTTGTATCTTTTATTCTTATATTTGGGCTTGTTTTAGCTTGTAGCGAGGTATCAACAAAACCTGAAAAGGTTGAAGAATTGACAGAAGAAGATACTA
Source organism: Actinomycetota bacterium (assembly GCA_018830725.1). Taxonomy (NCBI): domain Bacteria; kingdom Bacillati; phylum Actinomycetota; species Actinomycetota bacterium. The sequence goes on from JAHJRV010000010.1 coordinate 3,294, forward strand.
AGACTGATAAAGCCCTAGCTGAGTTCCAAGATGCTTACAACATTACCTTTCATGAATCAGTTGAAAAGCATGATGCTCTCAATCGGGAATTCAGTGAAAATGTACGCAAGTTGAATGCTATTGATGATGATAAAAAGGATTTAGACCCAAAAATGGAGTTTTCCTTGCTTAAAAGGAAAATTTTTAAATTATCACAAAACGCTCTTGATATCTTAGAAGAAATGCAAGAGATGTGTAAAAAACAAAAGGATAGCATCAATGACCAGAGTTACATAATATCTAAGATTCAGGGTAATGTTGTTAAAATTACAG
>JAHJRV010000011.1 GCA_018830725.1 Actinomycetota bacterium
CATACTAATTTAGGTGAATTTTACTTTTCACCATATTTTAGGTGAAATATTTAATTTTGAAAAGTTCTTTATTTTTTCCAATATTTTTTTGTTAATTCATATGTTCTTCTTTTTATTTCTTCAGGTTCTAAAGGTTTCTTAGATACACCACTTTTTATAGCAGCTTTTGCAGTAGCATAAGCAACAGCAGGAGCTACATCTGGATTAAAAACTTTTGGAATTATGTAATCAGGTTTCAATTCTTTTTCGGGAATTATATTGCAAATAGCATTAGTGGCAGCTTTCTTCATATTAGAATTTATTTCTGTAGCGCCTACATCTAATGTTCCTCTAAAGATTCCTGGGAAGCAAAGTACATTATTTATTTGATTTGGAAAATCAGATCTTCCGGTTCCTACAATTGAAGCACCTGCTTCTAAGGCTAATTTTGGATGAATCTCAGGGATGGGATTTGCTAATGCAAAAACAACTGGTTCAGGTGCCATAGACCTAACCATATCTTTTGTAACAATATTTCCAACAGATAATCCAATTAAAAAATCTGAATCCTTGATGGCATCTTTTAAGGTTCCTTTCACTCTCTTTTTATTTCCTCTTTTAGCCAACCTTTCTTTATACGGATTCATCCCTTCCTTTCTTCCTGAATAAATAATTCCTTTAGAATCACAAATTATCAAAGTTTCAACCCCTAAATCTAACAGGAAATTTCCAACAGCAATTCCCGCAGCGCCTGCTCCAATAATTGTAATTTTTAATTTTTCAATCTCTTTTTTAAGGAGTTTGCATGCATTTAAAAATGCTGCTCCTACAACCACAGCAGTTCCATGTTGATCATCATGAAATATTGGAATATCCAATTCTTTTTTAATGGTTTCCTCAATATAGAAGCATCTTGGAGCAGAAATGTCCTCCAAATTTATTCCACCAAAAGTTGGTTCAAGGAGTTTAATGGTTTTTATTATTTCATCGGGGTCTTGGGTGTCTAAGCAAATTGGAAATGCATCTATCCCCGCAAATCTTTTAAAAAGTATTGCTTTCCCTTCCATAACTGGTAATGCTGCTTTTGGTCCTATATTTCCCAATCCTAAAACTGCGGAACCATCTGATATAACTGCAACTGAATTTCCTCTAAAAGTATATAAATTAATCTTTTCAGGATATTTAGCGATAATCTTAGAAGGTTCTGCTACTCCAGGACTATATACCAAACTCAAGTGATGATAATTTTCTATAGGAACTTTTGGTTCTAAAGATAATTTTCCCTTATTTTCTTCATGCAGTTTCAATGCTTTCTTCTTCAATTCGTCATCTTCTTTATAGATTTTTTTATTCATAATCCTTCCAGGTATTTAGAATTTTATTTTAGAAAGAGCAATAAAGATTAAAAAAATTACTTAATTATAATTTTATGAAATAAATTATAAATCTTTTTAAACATAATTGTAATTTAATTTTAATTGGAGATTTTGTCTTTTCCGAGTCAATCTCAGTTTTTCTATAAAATTTAAAGAGTCACCAACTCCTTCTCTTTTTTTATTTCATTTCTTATGTCAGCTATCTCTTTTATGAAATATTTGTTTAGTTATAGGGATAAAAGCAATAAAATAATCTAATGATATCCAATTTTATAATGTAAAATAAGAATCAGGTCTTAACATGAAACATATAAGCTTTGGATATACTTTCTTGACTAAGGGTAGCTCAACATTAATATAATTAAAATAATTAAGCATAATCTCTTGATTATTTATCCTCTCCCCTGGTGGGAGAGGATAAGGGAGAGGGGGTAGGGGGAGGGTAAAATACCTGCGAAATAACATTACAAAGCAAATGAAATATTTTTATTATATTAATTAATTAAGACTAAAAAATTAACATTTAAATTCAATTTAAACATTATAAAAGAAATGAATCTTCCTATTGCTTTAAATCCTGAACAATTAGAATCAATTAAAAGGACAAAGGGAAAACTTCTTGTGATTGGTGGTCCTGGAACAGGAAAGACTGAAGTTGCACTTTTTAAAATTATTTACTTAATTGAAAAAAAATCTGTTGACCCAGGATACATATTAACTCTAACTTTTTCAAGAAATAGTGCAAAATTTTTAAGAGATAGAGTTGCCACGTTAATCAAGAATAGCTATTTTGAAATTCCTATACAAACTTTCCAATCTTTTTGTTATGAGTTCATTAGAAAGTATTATAACTTAGTAGGATATTCTTCATTACCTCAATTAATGGTTTCAACTGAACAGAAACAGTTTGTTAAAAAGATATTAAACCAACAAGATTTTTCAAAATATCCTTTAACAAAATCATATTTTAAAAGAGACGGATTTGTTCAAGAGCTTTTTGATTTCATTTTAAGATGTCAGGAAAGCTTAATATCTCCATCTGATTTAAAGAGAAAAATCCCACATTATTTAAAGCCTGAAATGGCAGAACTTACTCATTTATATAAAATTTATTTGGACAGAATAAAAGAAGACAGTTTAATAGACTTTGGTGGACTTCTTTATAACATCATTGATATTTTAAAAAAGGAACCATTAATTTTAGAAGAACTTCAAAAACAATATCTTCATATAATAGTTGATGAATTTCAGGAGTCAAATATTGCCCTAATGGAATTTTTAAACCTCTTATCTGAAAATTATGAAAGCATTACTCTAATAGGAGATGATGATCAATCTATTTTTGGATTCAGAGGAGCAAATATTGATAATATTCGAACTATTTTTAAGAAATTCTATCCTGACAATGTTGTTTTTCTAAAAGAAAGTTATAGATGCCCAGAAGAGATAGTTTCATTTTCTCAAAAA
>JAHJRV010000012.1 GCA_018830725.1 Actinomycetota bacterium
GAAGCTGTAAATGATTTGGAGAAGATAAGAGAAATGTACCCGAGGCTGCAGATGCTTGGAGGAGTAGATAAGGAAATATTAATAGATGTGAGTAATAAAAGTATTGAAGAAGAACTGGATAAAATTTCAAAACTCATGAAAAAGGGTGGATATATTCCTCATATTGATCATGCAATTCCACTAGATGCTGAATGGTATAAACTTAAAGAGTATAGAGAAAAGTTAAATAACATTATAGATAATCCAAATTTTATCTATTAATGAAATAACTAATAGATTTAAATTGATTGGCTGAGTCATTATATAATGTTGGAAAAGGAATAGCGCCCTATTGAGAGTTGTGGCTATATTCTAGTTAGGTAATTTAAAGAATTAGTTTGAGAAAAATAGATTATACAAAGTTTTAAAGGAATTACTCTTAGGAAGAGAATGCTAAATGGCAATAGAAGTTAAAATGCCTGGGTTAGGTCAAATAACTGATGAAGTAATATTAATTAATTGGTATGTAAAAGAGGGGCAGAAAATTGAGAAGGGAGACCTATTGTGTGAAGTAGAGACTGATAAAACAATGATGGATGTCGAGAGTTTTGAAAGTGGTACAGTTTTAAAGTTATATATAAAACCTGATACAGTAGTTTCTGCTGGCACGGTAATTGCTACTTTAGGTAAACCAAATGAAAAAGTTAAGGAAATATTAAAAGCAGAGAAAAAGAAAAAGATTGGTGAGAATATTCAACAGATAATAGAAAAGAATTTAATTGCTAAACAGGTTATTGATAAAACTGAAGATGTATTTAAAGCTACATCTTTAGTTAAAAATATAGCAAAGAAAAAAAATATAAATCTGGAATATGTAAAGGGAACTGGACCCGGGGGTATTATTACAAAGGAGGATCTCGAAGAATATTTAAAATCTTTTAAAACTCAAAAAGGAATTATGGAAAAGGAAAACATTTATCCACTGACTCAAAGTCAGCGAGCTGTTGCGATAAACTTAACCAGGAGTAAGAAAGAGATACCCCATTATTATCTTAAAACCGATCTTTTTATTGATTCTGCATTGAATTGGATAGAAAGTAATAAAAATATTGATGGTAAAAAGATTTCAATAAATTCTCTGTTTATCTATGCTGTTGCAAGAGCTTTAAAAAAGTTTCCAAAATTAAATGGATATTTTAAAGATAATAAAATTGTATTAAAAAATAAAATTCATATAGGGTTTGCAGTTGCTAGAGGTGATGAACTTTATGTTCCTGTTATTAGAAATACTGATAAGAAAGGAATTATTGAAATAGATAAGGAAGTAAAACAGCTTGTAGAAAAGACGCAAAATAAGAAATTAGAATCATCAGATATTTCAGGGGGAACTTTTACTATAACTAATCTTGGGACATATGCTATAGATGAGTTTTATTCAATTATAAATTATCCCCAATCTGCAATTATCGCAATTGGTAGGATAAAAAAAACACTGTATATTAATGAGGATAATTCAATGTGTATAAGAAATATATGTTCAGTTACCGGAAGTTTTGATCATAGAATTGTAAATGGTGCCCAAGGTGCAGAATTTATAGAAGAAATTAAGAAGACATTGGAGGAGATATAAAAAGCATGGATTACAAAAGTATAATTAAGGAATTGGGTGATAGTAAAGCAGTAGATATGTATCAGAAAATGCTGGAGATAAGAGAGTTTGAAGAGAAAATAAGGTTTTTATTTCTTGAAGGGAAAATGCCTGGCACAATACATCAGTATATAGGAATGGAAGCATGTGCTGTTGGAGTATGTTCTGCACTAAAAGAAGATGATGTTATTGCTTCTACTCACAGACCTCATGGTCATGCAATAGCAAAGGGATTATCAATGAATTCGATAATGGCTGAGTTGTACGGAAAGGTAACAGGTTGCTGTGAGGGTAAAGGAGGATCAATGCATATTGGTGATATTGAAAAAGGAATGATACCATCTATTGCTATTGTGGGGGGGAATATTCCTATTATAGTAGGTGTAGCTTTAGCCTTTAAATTAAAAAAGGAGAAAAAAGTAGCAGTAAGTTTTTTTGGTGACGGTGCTTCAAATGTAGGTGCATTTCACGAAGGTTTAAATATGGCTGCTGTTTACAACGTTCCTGCAGTTTTTGTTTGCGAAAATAATCTCTATGCTGCGTCAACGAATATAAAAAAGGTATTAAAAATTAAAAATATTGCTGATAGGGCTAAAGCTTATGGAATGAGGGGTGATATTGGTGATGGGATGGATGTACTTAGTGTATATATAAAAGCAAAAAAAGCTATTGAATTAGCAAGAAATGGAAAAAGCCCTACTCTTCTGGAACTAAAAACCTTTAGATTTTGTGGTCATAGCAGGAGGGATCCCAGTAATTACATACCAAAAGAAGAAAAGGAGTACTGGAAGAAGAAGGATCCAATACCTTTTTATGAAAAAATTTTACTTAAAGAAAATATAATCAACGATAAAAAAGTAGCAGAAATAAAGAAAAATGTTGAAGAAAAGGTAAATGATGCTATTGAATTTGGTCAGCAAAGCCCCGAGCCAAAACCAGAAGATACTTTAAGTGGTCTTTATGTAAATATGGAGGTTCAAGTATGAGACTAAGTATTGCAGAAGCACTTAGAAAAGCTATACATGATGAAATGCAAAGAGATGAAAAAGTCTTTTGTATAGGAGAAGATATAGGTATTCCGGGTGGTTTTGGAGGAGCGTTTACTGTTACGCTGGGATTGGAAAAAGATTTTAGAGAAAGAATTATTGATACTCCAATTTCAGAAATAGGTATATTTGGAACAGCATGTGGTGCTGCAATAATGGGCATGCGTCCAATTGCTGATGTCCAATATGGAGACTTTATATTTTGTGCTATGGACCAGGTAGTGAATCAAATATCTAAACTTAGATACATGTCTGGTGGTAAGATAAAGGTTCCTGTTGTCATAAGGGCACCAGTGGGGGTAACAGGACGTGGTGCTCAACATGCCCAATGTATTGAACCTTATTTTATAAGCTGTCCTGGCATAAAAATAGTTGCTCCAGCAACTGCTTATGATGCTATGGGACTTCTCAAATCAGCGGTAAGAGATGATGATCCTGTATTAATATTAGAGCATAAACTACTTTATGGTTCTAAAGGCATAAGAGCAGAATCAGGAGGAATTGATGCGTCCTCAGAAATTCCAGATGAAGATTATATAGTTCCTATTGGAAAAGGAGTAGTTCGAAGAAAAGGAAAAGACGTAACAGTTATTGGATTTTTATTAATGATGCATTATAATCTTCAGGCTGCGAAAATTCTTGAAAATGATGGTATACAGTGTGAGGTAATAGATCCAAGAACTCTATATCCACTTGATCTTCCCCTCATTCTTAATTCTATTAGGAAAACAGGTCGAGTTGTAATTGTTGAGGAATCACCAAAACAGGGTGGTATTGGTGCTGAAATTGGAGTTCAAGTTGCAGAAAATATATCTGACTATCTACTTGCCCCTATTACTAGAATAGCAGCACCAAATACTCCTGCTCCATTCTCTCCAACTTTGGAGAAATTTTATGTACCGCAGCCTGAAAAAATTGCTGATACAATTAGAACATTAATAAAGGAGTATTAAGAGTATTGTAAACTATAAGATTATTATTATACTAGCAACTCTGAATACTTAAAAACAAAAATAAGGGCATCGATATTACCCGATGCAATTTCTATAGGAATTGCTCAAGCTATAGCCATTGTTCCTGGTATATAAAGATCAGGAATAACGATAGTAATGGGAAGATCCAGAGGATTATCCAGAGAAGATTCTTCAAAAATTTCCTTTTTGCTATCCGTACTTATAATATTCTCAGCCACTTTATATGAGACATCCAGATTTTATGAGACAGTTAGATTATTTAATGAGATACCATCTAATATAAACATAACAAATACAATTATTGGTATGCTATTTGCTCTATTAACAGGGTTTTTTATCAATAAAATTACTTCTAAATTTTTTTAAGAGAAGAAACTTAAGAATCTTCTCTCTATATTGCTGGGCATTATCTATTTTAAGCTTTATAGTAATAATTTTTAAAAATAATTTAGGGATAATATATGATAGAAGGGTTAATTTTTGATAGGAGATAAGAAATTTATATATAAAGCATTATTTAAGTATACATAATATATATTATCGGAATTTGTAATAAACCTGATAAATGAAGATATCTTAATGATTTTATATTAATTCATATGCTTTGAAATGTCCTTCCATGGTTTTACTAGTAATCCAAATTGCGATTTTTGCATTTTTTAAGATATTTTGTTTCTTAGTCGATTATTCCACCACCTACTAAGATATCATTTTCATAAAATACTACTGATTGGCCAGGTGTTATAGCCCATTTTGGTTTATCAAAAATTACTTTTACTCTATCTTTACTGATAGGTACTACTAAAGCAGGTTCTAATTCATCTCGGTATCTGATTTTGGCTTTTACTTTCATTTCTGATTCTAATTTATCAAGGTATATAAAGTTTATATCAGATGCAGTTAATTCTTTTCCCATAAGCTGCTTAGAATTTCCAACAATTAATGTATTAGTATCTGGAATTATCTTTTTTACATAAAGTGGTTCCTTATAAGATATTCCCAATCCCTTTCTCTGACCAATAGTGTAAAAAGGAAATCCCTTGTGTTGCCCCAATATATTGTTATTTGTATCAACAATTAGACCGGGTTCAATTTTAATATTGAGATTTTTTTCAATAAAATTACCATAATTACCATCAGGGATGAAGCAAATATCCTGACTTTCAATTTTACTTGCTATCTTCAGATTATTTTTTTGTGCAATATCTCTTATCTCACTTTTTTTATAATTTCCTAAAGGACAGATAATTTTTGATAATTGTTCCTGGTTTAGTTTCCAAAAAACATATGACTGGTCTTTATTTCTATCTTTAGCTCTTTTGATTATGAATTTATTAGAGCTTGAATCTTTCTCAATTGACACGTAATGACCAGTAGCAATTTTTGCAGCCTCCAGTTTTTCTGCAATGTCTATAAAAGCTCCAAATTTTATATATTTATTACACATAATACAAGGATTTGGAGTTTTACCTAATAGATATTGGTTACAAAAATAATCAACGACTTTTTGTTTAAAATTGTTTCTTAAATCTAATGTGAAATGTGCTAAATTTAATTTTCTACAAACATCTCTGGCATTCCAAATTCCTAAAATAGAACAACATGATTTCAAATATTGTTCCTCAAAAGGAAATTCCCAGAGTCTCATTGTTGAACCGATAACTTCATATCCCTGTTTAGTAAGAAGTAGTGCTGATACAGAGCTATCAACTCCACCACTCATAGCAACTAATACTTTTTTATCTTTTTTTGGAAATATATTTTTTATTTCATTTCTTGAGATGTAATCTCCAACTGCTCTATGAAAAGCTTCAATTGGTAGATTTATAATACTTCTTTCCTTAACTGATAAATCTGTAATTTTACTCTTTTCAATTTGTAAGTCTATGAATTTTCTCTCTTCAGCTGGTATTATCTCTTCAACTTTTTTACTCCCTGATTCCTTTATTAACTCTTTTATTATGAGTTTTTTAGAAATTTTTACAGCATCTAATAGACTTAATTTCTGAGCAAAAGCTTTAATTTTTTCACATACTTTAGACAAAAAAGGAGATAGTGAATGAGGACTATTATAATCAAAATTTATATCTACTATGGATGAATCTTCAAAAGAGACAACAGCTTTTACACATATTGATTTTTTAGAATCTTCTATTTCTCCAACACCAAAGAAAATATTTTTGTCTTTTAATTTACTATCTTTCATATTTTTATTATTTGCGAAATTTTGTAAAAGATATAATGTTATTTATGAAATCTTGTGAAAGATTTAATAAATTTATAAAAACTAGATAACATTTTTTTAAGTGTTGGCAAAGAATTTAAGCTTATCAGTGCTTTGAATTTTTCTATCGGTACAAATTTTTTCTTAATACTTTCTGAAAAATCTTTAATCATTATTTTTGATTGTTCCATATAATATTTATCAAGTTTTTTACCACCATAAGCAGACAAAAGATAAAGGTCAGTAATTTCATATATATTTAACTCTACCCTATCTTTAACTCGCATTGCATATTCACAGCTGTCTTCCCAAAATTTTTTTTGAATACCAAAATCAGAAAGCTTATTAATTATTCTTCTATAACTAGCCCGAATATATCTGTTTGGATTATTATAATTTTTATAAATATCCATATAATAACGAATATCTTTTGAAAAAATAATAGAGCAAAAGCCTAAAAAGATAGCACCTATAATAGTAAAAATTCCAAAAATAATTTTAGATGGTTTGATTGGTTTTTTTATCGTTCCTATTCCCTCACCCTCTCCTAACTCTACATCTTCCATCAGCAACTCTTTTAGACTCTTTAATCTTCTTTCTGCTGCCTCTCCTCCTACAGGTTCCTTCTTTATCTTTTCAGCATATTCAGGTGCTTTAAAGGGTGAAGTAGGCTCAAAATTTATCCATCCATAATTGGGAAAATAGACCTCAACCCACATGTGTATATTATTCCTATTCACATAATAAAAACTTGTTTTTAGATCAAAAGTTCCTGTTGTATAACCCACTGCTACTCTTGAAGGAATATCCAAAAGTCTACACATAAGTGCCATAGATGCTGCATAGTGCTGGCAATAACCCCTTTTTGAGTCAAATAGGAAATTTGAAATATCATAACCAGCTGGAACATCTTCTATATCAAGTGAATAATAATAATTCCCTTTTAGATAGTCTCGTATAGCTACAACTTTGTCATAGTTGTTATCTATACCTCTTGTTATCTCTTTTGCAAGTTCCTCAATTCTGGTGTCTAAGGGTCTGCTTTCAAATTGGAATATTTTTGTATACTTATTTAAGTCAAAATTATCTAAATAAATATCTCCCACATCTCTTAACATTTCAGGTGTAGCTGTTGAAACAACAGATATAATGTCATATTCATCTCCCTTTTTAAGCAAGTCTTGTGTCATAATATTTCCAGTTTCAGATACAGAAAAATTTTTAGAATATTTAGAATCTAATTTTACTGGCATGTTTATACTAAAGACATATGGGGAGATAAGCTTTTTTACTACATAACTTTGTTTAATAAATTTTATATTAGGGATATTTAACTCTTCTAAATCTAAAATATCCCCATCTTCCAATAATGTATTAATAGCATTTTCATACAATTGAGAAGATTTTAAAAAGGTTTCAATTCTTTCTTTTAAAATATCCTCATCTACAGTACCTTCATCCAAAAAACCTTCATATAAGATCAAAGCTCTCTCAGGTTCAAGTCCAAAAAGTATCTGCATTCCCCCTTCCTCACCAGCATATGTTTTATTTATAAAGCTTAAATCAAATTGTGGCTCCATAAAGACCTCCCTACCTACTCCCATTGATGCATGATAATCGCTTTTATACCAGAAAGAACCATCAGTGGTATTAAGTAAAGTTGCTCTCCAGTAACCTGGTTCAGGACTTCTTACCATAAAGACTATTTCTGGTTCAGAAAGTGTAATCTCTGATGGAAAATCCATGTTAGGATAAAAGTATGATACCTTTCTCCGAGAAATTACATATCTTTTAAAAATGTCATATTTCCACCATTGAAATTCTGGTTTTTTTACATGTCCTGATAATAATGTAGTTACCAAAACAGCTAATATAACAATTCCAACAGAAAACATTAATCCAATTTGGTGATGGCTTTTTAAAGCAGATAAATTTAAAGATACCTTTTCAACACTTCTTCTTAAAATACCTATACCCTCAAGTTCCAGTAAAAGAATAGAAGAAAGTATGAAAAGTAAGGATATTTGATACTTCATCCAGTTTGTACCCAGAATGCTCATAATTAAGAAAAATGGTAATAAGATAAGTATAGTCAGTAATGGCTTTTTCCACCTAAAAGTACTCCATGAAGCTAAAAAGGAAACAATCCAGATAATGGGTAAAAAGAAAAGTCCTACCCCTGAAACATATCTAATAGGAGCTCGGTGACCTGAGAAAAACTTAAAAGCATAATCTAAATCTCTCCCAATTTTTTGTAGAAGGTTAAACCAGAAGCCATAACTGTTTATAAATCGATGATGTATTGGAGAATAAATTAAATAATAAATAAGAAATATTCCCACTACAGCAGATATTATTATTGCAAAAAATCCGTGTATCCTGGTTTTTGAAAGCAGGATTGCCAGTAAAGTTGCAATTAAAAATAGATATAAACAAGCTACTGTAAACTGGTACCAGGTAACAATCCTTCTTAAGGAAAGAATTGATGAAATTCCCAAAGCAGTGTGTACAAAGACAAGAAATATGAAATTTTTATCTGCAAACTGCTTTAAATATTTTTTCACCTCAATTTTCTCCAGTGTATAAATTTACCATATCAGTATATGAAAATTATTTATCACTTTTTATACCCTCCAGCGAGCTTTTTATATCGCAACCCTTTCTCAATAGACAAACTGAAATACCAGAGCCATAAATCTTAGCTAAGAATCCAGAAAGCATTGTCATTTTTTGCTTATATAAGACCTCAGACATAGGTAGGAATGTCTCGCCCTCTACCAATACCAAGGCGATTCTCATTTGGCCTCTTCTTTTTATTCTCTTGAGTTTATCAAGCCAATCTGTATTAAATGAAGTAGTTAAAAAAACAATGTTTGAACCCGTAGGAAGGGTATCTAATTCTTTGCTAATAATTATATCTGGAGATATATTTCCCGTAGGTTCACATTTGGCAAACACTTCCATTATTCTATGATAGTTTCTGGAAGCATCATCAAAAGGAATAACATATAATCTATCACCACTTGCAACAATTCTGACACGGTAATTGTTTTTTGCAAAATAATTAACAATTGTAGCTGCAGCACTGATAAGATATTCAAAAGTAGATTCTTTGCCACTTCCAAGATGAGAGCCTCTAAATCCATCTACAATAACAGCAACTCTAC
>JAHJRV010000013.1 GCA_018830725.1 Actinomycetota bacterium
ATTAAAACTACTTGTTGGTGAAAAAGCAGATAAAGATTTAATAAGATCTGGTAAAAAAAATGCTTATGTTGAAGGGTATATAGAATTAAATAACTGGCCCAAATTAATAAAGAATCTTATAAAGCTAAAATATGTTGATGAGGGCTGCGAATATTTAATTTTAAGAAGAAAACTCGATAGAGATGGAAAAAACCTATGCTATTTAAATGGAAGAAGCACTACTTTAAAAACCTTAAAAAATATAGGAAATTTAATCCTCGATTTACACGGGCAGCACGAGCATCAGTCACTTCTAAATGTTTCAAACCATTTGAAACTCCTTGATAATTTTGGAAAAGATAAGCTTGAAGGTTTGAAAAAATCTTATGAGAAACTATTTTTAGAGAGAAAGAAACTTTTAAAAAAAATTTTTAAATTAGAAAGCACAGAAAAAGAAAGATTAATTGATAGATTGGAATATGAAAAAAAAGAAATAGAGAGAGCAAATATAAAAATAGGTGAAGAGGAAAAATTAAAAACAGAAAGAGATGTTTTAAGAAACTATGAAAATGTTTATTCATTATCTAAAGCCATCCATGATTCATTAGAACGAGAAGAAACAGATGATGAAGGATTAATTGAAAAAATTGCAACATTATCTGATAATGCTGATAAATTATCGTCAATAGATTCAAAAATAAAACCTTATGCTGAGGAACTGAAATCAGTTTATTACAGTTTAACGGATATCTCGTCTAAAATTAGTAAATATATTAACAATATTACATATGATCCAAAAAGGCTTGAGCAGGTTGAAAGCAGACTTTATTTTATATCAAATTTGAAGAGAAAATATGGAAGTACAATAGATGAAGTATTAAAATATCTAAATTCAGTAAACAATAGATTAATTGAATTAAAGAATTATGAAGAGAATCTTAGGAAAATTAATAAAAGATTAAAAGAATGTAACACCTCTTTATCAGAAATTGCATCAAAGCTTTCCCAAAAAAGAGAAGAGATAGCAAAAAAGCTATCCATTGCTATCTCAAAGGAGTTGGAAGAATTGGAATTAAGAAATTGCAAATTTGAAGTAATATTTAGCAGAATCACTAAAAATGAGGGGATATTGGTTGATGGAGAAAATGTAAAACCCTTTTCAAATGGAGTAGATAAAGTCGAATTCCTAATTTCTCCAAATCCAGGGGAACCTCTAATGCCACTGACCAAGATTGCATCGGGTGGGGAAATTTCAAGAATAATGTTAGCAATTAAAATATGTTTAGATGAAGCTGACGAGATTCCAATCTTAGTGTTTGATGAAATTGATGTGGGTATTGGTGGTACTGCTGCTCCATCTGTTGCTGCTAAATTATTAAAATTATCACTACTTCATCAAATTTTCTGTATTACACACCTTGCACCAATAGGATCAATGGCAGATACCCATTTCTTGATAGAGAAAAAGTTAAGAAAAAATAGAACCATTACAAAAGTAAAAAAAATAAAAAATGAGGAAAGAATTGAAGAGATAAATAGAATGCTAATAGGTGAGAAATCAACAAAAATATCATATAAACACGCAAGAGAGCTATTAGAAAAAGCAAGATCTTTTAAAAATGCTTATAAAGAAAGTAAAATCAAAAAATATAAATAGATTAAGATTTAAAAAATAAAACATTAATAATGCTTTTGTTTGTTGTGTGTTAAAATCTTTTAATAAATAAATCAGGATTAAGAAAAAAGGATAAGATTTGGAAGAAAAAAGAGTTACTAAAGCTCAAGAACTTGTATATGAGCTAAGGATAAGAGATGCTATGACAAAGGAAATCATAACAATAAGTCCTGATAAGAATATAAAAGATTTAAGAAATCTTTTAAAGGAAAATCGTATATCAGGAGTACCAGTAGTAAATGGCGGAGACTTAGTAGGAGTAATTAGTATAGAGGATCTCATAAAGGCTCTTGCAAATAACGAAATGGATTCAAAGATTAATGAAAAAATGACAAAAAATATAATAACCCTATATGAAGATGAGCAAATTATTAAAGCAGTTAAAAAATTTAGTCAACATGATTTTGGGAGATTTCCTATTATTAATAGAGCAGGGAAGCTTGTTGGAATATTAACCCAAAAAGATATTATTAAAGGACTTCTTAAAAGAATTGAGTCAGATTACCACAATGAAGTATTACAAAAATACAGAGAAATAAACATTTTTGAGGACATAGTCACAAGTCATTCAAATATTATTATAAAGCGGTATGTGGTTGGGAACGATTTTATACATGGAGGTGAAGCATCGGAAGAAATAAAAAAAGCATTAGTGGGAATTGGTGTAAAACCCGATATTATTAGGAGAGTTGTTGTAGCTACTTATGAAGCAGAAATGAATCTCATAATTCATGCTGATGGTGGGGAGATGATAGCAGAAATTAATAGGGAGAGAATAAAAATAGAAGTAAGAGACAATGGACCTGGTATTCCAGATATAGAAAAAGCTCTTACACCTGGTTTTTCTACAGCACCAGACTGGATAAAGGAGTTGGGATTTGGTGCAGGTTTAGGATTCAGTAACATAAAAAATTGTGTAGATGAAATGAAGCTTGGATCAAAGGTAGGGAAAGGAACTAATCTAAAAATTATTATTAATATATAAAGCACAATTTAAAACTAAAAATTTTTATTAATAATTTTAATCATAAATTAAAAGGAGGAACCTTGACATTAAGAGAGATTAAATATAAATTATCCCTAAAAATAAAAACAGCCCAAAAACATTTAAACATTGAAGTAACTGGTGGATATGCATCGGATTTATTAAGTGATGTGATGGCCAATGCAAAAAAAGGAAATATCTGGGTAACCATACAATCTCACCCTAACATAGTTGCTATTGCTTCATTATTAGAACTATCTGGAGTAATAGTTACCGGAGGTAAAGAGGTTGAAAAAGAAACCCTGGACAGAGCTGAAAGAGAAGATATTACAATATTTGAGACAACCGATTCTACATTTAGTATTGTTGGAAAACTTTACAAAATGGGGGTGATGGGAGATAGATAATGATAAAGCCATATGTGGCTGATCTACATATTCACACAGTATTATCACCATGCTCTGAAATCGAGATGATTCCAGAGCTTATTATAAATGAAGCCTTAAGTAAACATATTGATATTATAGCAATAACTGACCACAATTCAGCTGAGAATGTTAAAGCAGTTATTAAAGCTGCAACTGGAACAAAAGTTAAAATTTTTCCTGGGATAGAGGTTGAAACAAGGGAGGAAGTTCATATAATATGTATATTTGATGACCCAGAAAAAACTTTAGAATTACAAAAAATGATATACAGAAATTTACCAAATTTAAAAAATAAAGAAGAAACATTCGGTGCACAGCTAGTTGTTAATTCAAAAGGTGAATTTATAAGGAAAAACGAAAGACTTCTTCTTACAGCAACATCTTTATCCATAGAGGATATAGTAAGAAAAGTGAGAGAATTGGATGGAATATGCTATCCTGCACATATAGATAGACCTTCCTATAGTATCATATCTAACTTAGGATTTATACCCCCCCAATTAAAATTTTTAGCTGTAGAAATTTCTTTAAATGCGGATATTTATGATATATTACAAAAATATAAAAACCTTAAAAATTACACAATTATTTCATCAGGTGATGCTCATAGACTATCAGAGCTTTCGGATAGAACGATATTTCGGATAGAAAAACCAACTTTAAATGAGCTAAAATTGGCTTTTTTAAATAAAAATGGAAGAAGGGTATTTGTGAAGAAAAAAATAGAAAGGAGGAAAATTAATGGAAGATGTTATTGATTTAAACAAAATTGATAAAGTTGTAAGCGATTATAAGGGGGAGAGGAGAGCATTAATTCCAATATTGTTAAAAAGTCAGGATATTTGTGGTTACCTTCCAGGGGAAGTATTAGATTACATTGCAAAAAAATTGAAAGTATCAAGGAGCAGTGTATATGGAGTAGCCAGTTTTTATTCCCAATTCTATAGAGAAAGAAGAGGGAGGAATATAATACAAGTATGTGATGGTACAGCTTGTCATGTAAAACGTTCCACAGAACTTATTAAAACCTTAAAAGAAAATTTAGGAATATCACCGGGAGAAACAACTAAGGACTATGAATTCACTTTTGATATAGTATATTGTTTAGGATGCTGTGCTGTTTCTCCAACAGTAGTAATAAACGGTGAGGTTCAAGGAAATATGACAAATAAAAAGTTAGAGAATTTAATAAATTTTTTAAAATGAATTTTAAAAATAGATTTAAAATTTTTCATAATTCATTAAATACTATTATATATGATTTTAGAGAAAATAAGAGTTTTAAGTAATGAGAGAAATTTCTTTGCATATTTTAGATGCAGTTCAGAATTCAATCGAGGCTGATGCAAATAAAATATATATAAAAATAAGAGAAGATTATAATCAGGATAAATTAATAATTAAGATAGAAGATAATGGAAAAGGAATGACTCCAGAATTTTTAAGAGATGTTCTTGACCCTTTTAAAACGACTAGAAAAACGAGACATGTAGGATTGGGACTACCACTTTTTTCAGCAGCAGCAAAAAATTGCAGTGGTGATTTTAAAATTGATTCAAGAAAGGGGAAAGGAACAAAAATCACTGCTACTTTTCAACATAGTAACATTGATAGAGCACCTCTTGGAGACATGGTAAGTACCATGTTAGCCATACTATGTTCAGACAAAGAATTCGACCTTTACTATAATCATCAGGTAAATAATAAAAAATTTGAATTTAATACACAAGAAATAAAAAAAATATTAGGTAACATACCTTTAGCAAATATTAATGTTATAAAGTGGTTAAAATCTTATCTTAAGTATAATTTTAAAGAGTTATATAAAAATGGAGGTGTTTTGATTGCAAAAAATTAAATCTTTAGAAGAACTTAGAAAGTTAAGAGAAGAAGCAATTAAATCTATGAAGGTACGAGAAAGCACTAGTACAAAAATAACAGTAGGTATGGGAACTTGTGGAATAGCTGCTGGGGCAAGGGAGGTAATGCATGCAATATTAGATGAATTAGAAAAAAGAAAGATTGATGCAAATGTTATTACTGTAGGTTGTATTGGTTTATGTGCTGAGGAACCTTTAATTACCATTGAAAGAGGAGGTCAACCAGGAATTACTTATGGAAAAATCAGTGTAGAAAAGGTTCCTAAATTGATAGAAGAGCACTTAATCAAAGGGAACATAATAGACGAATGGGTTATAAGTAGAGTCTAAATTCATAATTTTATAGGAGGAATAATATTATGCACCGTATTTATAGAAGCAACGTATTGGTTTGCCGTGGAAGCGGATGTACTGGATCCGGATCACCTAAGATAGTAGAAGCTTTAAAAGAGGAACTTATTAAAAGGCAATTAGAAAACGAAGTTAGAATAGTCCAAATAGGATGTCGAGGATTCTGTTCTAAGGGACCAATAGTTGTTACTTACCCTGAAGGTGTATTATATTGCGAGGTTTCATCTGACGATGTACCAGAAATAGTAGAAGAAACACTTATAAAAGGAAGAACTGTCAAAAGACTCCTTTATAAAGATCCTATTACTGCACAATTGGTTACACATTATAGTGAGATTCCTTTTTATAAAAAGCAGAAAAGGGTTCTTTTGGAAAATTGTGGTTTTATAGATCCTGAGGATATCAATGAATATATTGCAAGAGGTGGGTATGAAGCATTAGGAAAAGCAATTTTTAAAATGAACTCTGAAAAAGTAATTGAAGAGATAAAAAAATCAGGTTTACGAGGAAGGGGTGGTGCTGGTTTTCCAACTGGATTAAAATGGGAATTTACAAAAAATGCAAGGGGAGAGAAAAAATATATTATTTGCAATGCTGATGAAGGTGATCCCGGTGCTTTTATGGACAGAAGTATATTAGAGGCAGACCCTCACAGTGTAATAGAAGGAATGCTTATTGCTGGTTATGGTATTGGTGCGAATGAAGGACTTATCTACTGTCGTGCAGAATATGCATTAGCTATACATCGTCTCAAAATTGCGATAAGTCAAGCAATGGATTATGGTTTGATTGGGAAAAATATTTTAGGAAGTGATTTTAACTTTCAAATTACTATAAAAGAGGGAGCTGGAGCCTTTGTATGTGGTGAAGAAACTGCTCTTATGGCATCAATAGAGGGAAAAAGAGGTGAACCAAGAACAAGGCCTCCTTACCCGGCAATAAAAGGACTTTGGAATATGCCTACCAATATAAACAATGTAAAAACATATGCTAATGTTCCAAGAATAATTTTAAATGGATGGGAGTGGTTTTCAAGTATTGGAACAGAAACAAGTAAAGGTACTAAAATTTTTGCACTGACAGGTCAGATAAATAACATAGGTCTCATTGAAGTTCCGATGGGAATAACTTTAGGCGAAATAATCTTTGATATAGGTGGAGGTATACCAAAAGGAAAAAAATTCAAAGCTGTACAGACAGGAGGACCTTTAGGAGGTTGTCTTTCTTCCGAATCATTGAATGTACCAATAGATTATGAATCTCTAAAAGAAACAGGAGCAGTTATGGGATCTGGTGGAATGATTGTTGTGGATGAAGATACATGTATGGTGGAATTTGCCAAATATTTTTTAAAATTCTCTACAAATGAATCATGTGGGAAGTGTGTACCATGTAGAGTTGGCGGAAAGAAAATGTATGAAATTCTAAATAATATAACAGAAGGAAATGGTAAGTTAGAAGATTTAGATGAAATAGAAAATTTGGCAAAGTTTATGGATCAAGCCTCTCTCTGTGCATTAGGGCAATTAACTCCAAGTCCAGTATTAAGTACATTGAAATTATTCATGGATGAATATATTGCTCATATTGAAGAAAAAAGATGCCCAGCAGG
>JAHJRV010000014.1 GCA_018830725.1 Actinomycetota bacterium
GAAAGATAAAAGTGAGTATGTGATGCCAGAGATTTCTTATTAAATTTTCAAAGTGCGACTCAAAGATTTTTTGTTCTTTGACAGTTTAATATTTACTTTTCATTTGACATAGAATGTCTTATGGAACTTTGGAAAAACATTTGATATTTTCCATCCAAAATTATCTAACTCTTCTTCAGTAATATTATATTTTTCAATATAACGTTTTTTTCTTTGATTAGGGTTTCTTAGCCAGTCAGATTTTATTTCGACAAAAGGAGTGTTAAAAGTTTCTAATTTTAAATCTAATATGTAGCGGTTTATTTTTGGAATATTTATATTATTAATTACTAATGCTGTTAAAACAAAATAATTATCAAGCCAAAATTGTCTATTTTTCTCATTAGATCTATGAACATTAGAAAAATCATATAGATCAATATACTCTTTTTTTCCACTATCATCTATAAAGGTTTTATAAGAAATTACGTCATTACTCATTTAATAAACACTGCTATAATAAATATAATTTAATTAATTTAGTATAAATTAGAATATTTTGAATTAGATGATTTGAGTCAATCCCAATTTTTCTGTAAAATTCAAAGAGTCACCAACTCCTTCTCTCTTTTTACTTCATTTCTATTTAATAAATCAGATATTAAATTCAATTAGAAAATGCAATTTCTATTTATTCTGCAGCTCCACCGATCATTAAACCAGCAATTGTTAAAATAAAAAGTGATAGAGGAATAATAAAGGTTATTATGAAGGTAATAATTCCAAGCTTGTATATTTTTCTATTACCTTTTTTTCTTTTTAAAATTATGCTTAGAATTATTAAAGGAATCCCAAGAGGTATAGCAAAAATTGGATAATTAAAACCAAACAATATTTTTTCCCAAAGCTCCGCATTCCTAAACGCTCTACTATTAAATCCTTTTATAAATAAAATTATAAAAGCTAATAAACAAATAATTGAAAGTATAATTATCGCTATCTCAATTTTGTTATATTTATTATTCATTATATTCCTCCCTCATAAATTAAGTTATATTCTAAGTCTATTTCTTGTTCTTGTCCTCCATATATAATATAACCATTTTTTATTTCCCCATCTACTTCATTTCCATTTAATAAACTTAGTATTAAGTCAAATGTATGTTTACCACTTGAGTTGAAAAAAAGAAATTTGCTTTTTAAATTGAAATAATGGGAAAATAGAGGACTACTTGAATTTATATAAACATTATCAGCATATTTATATACTTGACTATCTATTCCAAAATTTTCAACAACCAAATCATTTTTACTTGCTATATTAATTATTTCTACATCTGGTTTATATAATGATAAATCTTCATTTCTATCTCCGTGTATGTCAGGTTGAGATAATTTTTTAGAAGCATCACTTTCTGGCATTAGATTAGAAGAAGCTGGAAGGTCAGGATCTATTTCTGGAAAAGGAAGTGAACTTTTGTCAGGAAGAAGAAATCCTATTAGTTTTCCAAACCATGGGTCTCTTGATGCTTTAGCCAAAAAGCTATTTGCACCTTTTATTGGAGAATTTATAGCTATTACCTGATCTATTTTATCCATATACGATTTATTATTTTTATCAGTAACAAATTCCATTATAAGTCTTCCACCCTGACTATAACCAATTAAATCAATCTCTTTCTTCTCTGGTATTTTGTTTAGATATTTTATCATAGAATTTTTAAAATCAATGTAGCTTCCCTGTGAATCATATCCATTATGGTAAGTACCAGGTCCATTACAGCTAAAATAAGCCATTTTTGACCAACTATATCCATTATTTTCTAAGAAATTCGTAAGATCAGAATTTAATACATCATAAGTTTCACTGCAGTAACCTGGAACTACTATCTTGTAATCTTTATCTTTATTATTGTTGGATTTATTATTGATTGTACCTTTCAAACTCACTTCAGATTTATCTTTACCAAAATCTGTATAAACTTCTAAATCTATTGGATTGCCTGATTCATATTTATCATCAATTAAATTATTATCATCATCAGGATCATTCCAGTCAACAATTCCATCATTATCATCATCAAAATCTATGAAATTATTCCACTTCCAATGATCTCTGTTTTCATGAATATCTAATATATTGTTATTATCATCATCTAAATCTTCCCAATCATAAACATTATCAAAGTCGTCATCCCAATATATAAGTTTAAAAATATAATCCCAAAAGTTCAGGTTTTTAGAAGTTATATTTTTAAAATTAGAACTTGCAAGATTTATATTTTCAATATTTGAATTTTCATTTAATTTAAAGATATCTTCAGCTTTTTCACCATAAATATTATTTGACTTTATTCCTACATTATTATTTTCATCAAGTTCTGTATAAGTTAGTGATATGAATTTTGTTAAATCATTAAAATCCATGTTTAGTATCTTCTCAGGGTCAACATAATGATCATTTACTATTACTCCAAAATGTAGATGTATTTCTTCACTTGAAGGATCATCTTCAGCTCCAATAGTTCCTATTATTTGACCTCTTTTTACTTCCTGACCAACACTAACATGATAATCTTGTAAATTTAAATATGTTGTCTTAACATCTAAAAGATGAACTATAGAAATAGTTTTTCCACCAGTTGGTGTATACCCAACATAAAAGACTTTTCCTGGAGCAGATGCAACTACTTTATCCCCTTTTTCTCCAGAAATATCAATCCCACAATGTCTATGAGTCTCACCAGTTTCTTCATCAGTATATTCTTCATTAAAATGAACTAAAATCTCCCCCTTTAATGGATAAATAAGAGGTTTCCTTTCGTTTGCAGAAATCTGATAAGGTTTCAAAGAGGGTATAAATAGTATTGAAAAAATAATAAGAAGAATGTAAAAAATAAAAATTAATATCTTATATAAATAACACTCAATGTTTCCTTTAACAATTATATTCTTCTTAATTATCACTTTAGTATGGGGTTATAAATTAATAAATTTAAAATCTAAATATTTTTTTACATTTTTAAATATGAATATTTATGCAAATGTACAATTAAATATATTATAGCATAAAAACACAAATATTTAAATATGTTAAAGGGAAAATTATTTAAGTTAGATAATAAATTAACTCAAATTGTGATAAGAGAATATTTCAGGTTATGTGGGACAACCCTTTAGATGAGAATGGTGGGTATATAAAAGGAGAAGTTTTAAAGAATATTTATAAAATTTTTTTAAAATAATATAGAAATATATCTAAAAGATTTTTAAAATGCGGTTTTGGGAGTATTTTGTGGGTTTTTTTTGATTTTATAAAAATAGAGTAAAAATAGAATAGTAGAGATATAAATAACATAGCATATATATACTATGTTATTTATATAATGTAAGTGTTGTCATTCTCTCTTTAATCTTTCAATTTCTTTTCTTATTTCCTCAATAACATTGTAGTTATGTATAATTTTCTTTTTTCCTTCCTTTACAGAAATGATATAAAATACTTTACCACCAAATTTAGCAGTAAACTTTTCATGAGTTTTTTCCTGGAATTCTAATTCATTAATTATTTGTGTAATATAGGGATATCCTGCTGGTTTAATTTGAAGTCCAATATATTTATTATTTATTTTAATAAAGAAATCTACATTATATCCTCTATCCTATTCATCCGGTGCAGGGTTCTACCTTAACCCCTAATGCTTGCTGCAACTGACCATATATAGTTGTTTGTATCTCAGACTGATATCCATCATAAGTCCGATTGATTACTAGGTTAATAATAAAATTAATACAATCCTTTTCTTCTATGCTCTCAATCTCTGCCTGACATACTTCTGTTATTTTTACATATAATCTTCTCCCCAGTTCTTCTAAATGGTTTATGGGATAAACATTTTTATAATAATACTTCTTCCAATCCCTAAGGGATTTAGGAGAACATTTTCTTATCAATTCTGAAACTGGTCCAACTTTGTTTTTCTTTGTCAAACCCCATCTCATATTTGCCTGATTTAGTATCCATTCTTTTGGCATTATTTTTCCCCCACATATGATAAAAATCTTGATTTGAATTTATAATTAAATGTAGTATCTACATAAGTACAGTCATTCTTTATTAAATGAGCATTTATAAAAGTCTTATTCTGTAAATATAAATAGCAAAGTAAGTTGTTCTTTTCATCATATTTTATACTGTCAAATTTCAGAAATACTTTTTGGCCTCTTGTTTTTTCTTTTAAAAACTGTAATGCTTCTCTATTTTTCTCAGGTTTTTCTTTCACTCCTAATAATCTAATTCTTAAGCCATTATTCAAGATTAATATCTCGGGACTAATTATTTGCTTTACAATATGGTATTTTTCTTTTTTATAATACGAATTATCTATTTTTGACCCAAATCTCAATTTTCTAGGGTCAACTTTTTTATCAAACTTTATTGGGTCTTTGAAAATATAAGGTAATTTTTTAATCTCTTCTTCATATTTTAGTTTTAATTCCCCCTGCTTTATTATTTTAAATATTGCATCTTTAAACAAAGTGTTTTGTTTTATTCCAAGTTTTTCTTTCATAATTGGAATAAAATCATCATTTATTTCATAACCAATAGAATTTCTATTAGTATTTTTAGCAGCTAAAGAGGCCGTTCCACTTCCTAAGAAAGGATCAAGAATAGTATCACCAACAAAACTAAACATCTTAATAAGACGTCTTGGTAGTTCTTTAGGAAACATAGCTAGATGTTTATCCTGTTTTTCACCAGGAAAATTCCAGTGCCCAGTAAAATATTGATTCCATTCATCTTTAGTCAATTTTGATTGTTCTTTAATATCCCTATTAACTCTTGGAGACTTCCCATATTTTTTAAAAATTAAAATAAATTCATAATCAAGTTTAAGAATCCCATTTCTTGGATATGGAAAAGAACCCATTACTGTTGCTCCCCCAGTTGTATGGCAAGTAGTTACTTTTTGCCAAATAATAGCACCCATGTAATCAAAACCTACAGTTTCACAAAATTTAATTATTTCTGTTCTTATTGGGATAACCTTATATCTTCCATAATATACAGAACGGGCAAACTGATCACCTATATTAACACATAAACGGCATCCTTTATGTAAAACCCTATGACATTCATTCCAGACCAAATTGAGATTGTTGATGTACTCCTCATAACTATCATTAAAACCTATCTGTCTTATATTTCCATAATCCTTTAGTTGCCAATAAGGTGGTGAGGTAATAACAAGATGGACTGATTCATCAGATACTTCTTTCATATACCTAGAATCTCCAATGATTATTTTATGTAAGGTTTTCATATCATCCCTTATATATATTTTGTAAAAGGTAAAACTGATATTCTATTATCATAGTATATACAAAATTTAAAAGTTATATAAAATAATAGTATCAAATAATATTTTATATCCTCTTTTGAGACTGTGTTATATTTTCTGTAAAATTGTTCTTCGAAAACTTTAATAATTAAACTCTTCTTCGTCTTTTATTTCAAGTACCAAAATGGACATATTTTTTGATTTTGAATCTATTTTTTCAGTATTTACAGTTACTTTTTCTTTTTTTTCTAGAATCTTACTATCTTTATTATTTTCATCTAAAAATTCTTTAGCTATAGCTTCTTTAGATTTTTTCCTTTTTAATCCTCTTTCTTTAAAAGGACTAAAAAATCCCGAGACTTTTGTTTTCAAATCAGATTTTTTAACTACTTTTTTCTTATCTTTATCTACTTTTTCTGAAATTAACTGATTATACAATTTACTTTTTAAAATATTACTTAAGGACTTTTTATCATCATCCTTTACACCTTTATTACTTTCTAAATATTTTTTAATAATTTCTTCATTAATCTTTTTTCTATCAAGGCTTTTCTTTTTTAAGAAACTAATAGCTTCTGATAAATTTAACTTTATGTTGAATTTTTTAATTTCTGGTATATATACTTCTGTTTTCTCTATTATTTCAAGTATCTCATCTTTATTAAATGGCCAAACTATATCTTTATCTTTTCCTATCTGTATAACACCAACCCCACTATTGCTAAAAATATTAAAAAGTCTTTCACTATCTTTACAATCTGCATCAAGAAGAACAGCTTTTATGCTACTTTCCAGTAATTCCTTTACATTAGCATTCTCATTTATCTTTATTAGAATGGGGATATCCTTGAAAATATCTTCAATAAAATCTGAAATCTCTTTATTGTCTGTTCTTAGTAAAACAAAACCCC
>JAHJRV010000015.1 GCA_018830725.1 Actinomycetota bacterium
AACTAATTCTTTTAACCGCTGGTGGCGATTCAATAAGGTAAATATATATTCTTGAAGTGTGATAAAACCGTCCCCCGATAGTTTATAGAGACGCCTGATAATCCCGATGAAATGAAAGGGATCAGGGAAAAGACCAGAACAGACCGACCTCTTGGAACGAATGATTTTGTAGAAAGACTTGAAGGACAGCTTAAGAGACTTTTTAAGCTAAAGTTAAAAGGAAAGCCTAAGAAGCAAGTTGGTAAATAGGTGTCCCTATTTTCAGTCCCTATTTTCAAAATATTATCTAAAAAATTTAATCTTGAAGGTAGTATTATTAAAAAAATTAGAAGGGATAATAGAGATGAATCCTGTATTAAAGGTTATTTATGAAAGAAAATCGATAAGGGCATATAAGAATAGTGATATACCTGAAGACATAAAGGATGAAATAATAAAGGCTGCCATGAAAGCTCCAACTGCTGGAAATATGATGCTATATTCAATCATTGAAGTTACTGACCAGTCAATAAAAGATACTTTGGCTAAGACATGTGATAATCAGCCTTTTATAGCTAAGGCTCCTTTGGTATTATTATTTTTGGCAGATTATCAAAGATGGTACGATTATTTTATTAACTCTGAAGTACCTGAACTATGCAAAAGAATGAATATTGAAATGAGAAGACCCCAGGAAGGTGATTTGTTTTTAGCATGTTCCGATGTGATTATTGCTGCTCAAAATGCAGTAATAGCTGCAGAATCCCTTGGTGTGGGTTCATGTTATATAGGTGATATAATGGAAAACTATGAAATTCATAGGGAATTATTTGACTTACCTCAATATGTATTTCCAATTGTACTTCTTTGTTTTGGTTATCCAACAGAGCAGCAAAGGGAAAGGGGGCAAACTCGTAGATTTGATAAGCAGTTTATTGTATTTAAGGATAAATATAGAAGGCTAAACAAAGAGGAGTTTAATAACATGCATAAAGATTTAGAAGAGAGAGTATTTAAGGTTAATAATTTTTCACCTGGGGCACAGAATATAGGTCAGCATTTTTTCTTAAGAAAATTTAATGCTGATTTTTCAAAGGAGTTGAATCGTTCTGTACGGGAGATTCTTCAGAATTGGCTGCATAGATGAAGAGAAGGAAGTATAGGGGTCTTGCAATATAACAAGGGATATGCCATATTAGCAATATGACCAGGCCACCCCTGAAGGAAGATAGCTATTTTCCTTATAAATAACCAAGTTAATTTTGTCATGGGGACGGTTCTTTTGGCATTAAAATATGACACTGGGTCTGTGGCACATTTATTGATTAAATAATTATCCAAAAGGGAGAAAAAGAGAGGAACAGGAAAACTGATTTTTAGCTGAGCAAGAAAGATAAATATATATAGAATTAGAGTATTATCAGTTTTTATAGGAAAAAACAGTAAGTCTTTAAAGCGTAGAAAATATAAGGGTTTCTGCGTTTTTTTGTTATATGGGATATCAGTAATGCTTCTAAAATATGGAGAAAATAAGGCAAAAAGGGCTAAAAACTCTATTTTTAGCAGCCTGAAAGCCTTGCAAAATAAGGGTTTCAGCGAAATATTGTCGTAGAGGCGTTTTTTAAGGTAGCCTAAGGTGATTTGTCATATTTTTTAAATAGACGCTTAAAATAGCTTAAAATGGCTTATTTTAGATATAGGTGAAAACCCTTATTATATAAGGCTTTCAAGAAGGTATTTTCCCACAGGTTTTACACATTTTCCCCATTTGTAAGTAAATATTATTAATATTAATTCCTCTGTTATTGCGAGGGGAGCGCTCAATATCACTTGAGTGCTCCCCGTGGCAATCTCATTACTCTTTATGTCATTCTCATGAAAATGGGAATCCATCTTTCTCCTCTTTTCTAAAAATTTGAATCTTACATCTTGCGCCTCCCAACTATTTTTTTAAAAAAGAAGGGTTTTTGAAACCTTTTGTCGTATTAATATTAAGGTGTAGAAAAATTGCAAAAGACCAATTCTTTTAACCGCTGGTGGCGATTCAATAAGGTAAATATATATTCTTGAAGTGTGACAAAGAACCGTCCCCTGACACGTAAACCCGCGGACCGT
>JAHJRV010000016.1 GCA_018830725.1 Actinomycetota bacterium
ATACCGAAGGACGTTCGGGAATTAACGCTTGTGGAGTTGAAACAGTAGTTTCGACAGTGAAGCAAGAAAAAGAATGCTTAGTGAACTAAGCAGAAGCCACAGGGCTTGTCCTGTGGAGCGTCACATTGTTGAAAATTTGAAAGCAAATGAGATATATTAATTATATAAAAATTAGAAAAAGCTATAATGGAGGTAAAAAATGAATGAAAATGGAATAGTAATAAAAATAAATGACAATGTTTTAGAACTTGTAAAAGGTGATATTACTGCTCAAAAAACTGATTCAATTGTAAATGCAGCTAATTCAAGACTTGCTCCAGGTGGTGGGGTCGCTGGAGCTATACATAGAGCTGCTGGTTATGAACTTTGGAAGGAGTGTAAAAAATTGGACGGTTGCAGAACAGGAGAGGCTAAAATCACAAAAGGTTATAACCTACCTGCACCTTATGTGATTCATACTGTTGGCCCTGTATATTCCAGCTCAGATGATGATCCCATTCTACTTAAAGCAAGTTATGAAAATAGTTTAAAATTAGCAAAAGAGAAAGATCTTAAAAGCATTTCCTTTCCAGCTTTGAGTACAGGTGCTTTTGGATATCCTAAGAGAGAAGCAGCAGAAATTGCCTTTAATACAATAATGAATTTCCTAAGAAATAATAAAAAACCAAACATTGTAAGATTCGTGCTGTATTCAGAAAGAGATTTTAATATACACAAAGAAGTATTAGAAAATCTGCTAAGTTAGAATAAAAATTATAATATTTCTTATTATTATCCTTTTTTATGATAGTTTTTCTAATATTTCCGCTGAATAAACTATCTCCCAACTTTCACAAAAGCTTTTTCATTCACTTGCTCACGAAGTTTATTCGGTTAAGTGAATTGAGGAGTTAAATTTTATAATTTGAGTACCTTCTTTTTCATAAATTTTGTTTTTTATCATATCCAAAAACTTTTTAGCTGAATCTGTATTATCACAAATACTTGTTATTCCAAGCAGTGACCTTTGCCACAAATCCTTATAGTTAATCTCTTTTATAGATATGTTATTTTTTTTACCTAAAGAATCTATTAGGCTTTTTATTATACTCCTCTTTTCTTTTAGGCTATGACAGTAAGGTAAAAATAAATCTACTTCTACAATTGCAATTATCATTTTTGTGGAAATAGTAAGAAGTGATAAAAATAAAAATAATTAATAAATAATAATGAAAATAATGAAAATAAAATTTTTAAATTTTTTATAAAAATTTATTTTTACAGGGCTTTTTCTTCTATTGAATAGACTTCAAAAATATCTCCTTTTTCAATATCCTGAAATCCTTCTATTGCAATTCCACATTCAAATCCAGCTACAACTTTTCTAACATCTTCTTTAAATCTTTTAAGTGAAATTATCTTTCCTTTGTGTATAATCTCACCACCCCTTTTAATTCTTACAAGATAGTTCCTGCTAACTTCACCATCTAATGCAAAACAGCCAGCAATTTTACCAATCTTCGGAATCTGAAATATTTGTCTTACCTCAATAGTTCCTTTATCAACTTCTACTTTCTTTGGAGCAAGAAGCCCTTTTAGTGCTGCTTGAACATCATCTATCACTTTATAAATAATTTCATAAGTTCTCACATCAACTTTTTCCTGCTCAGCCATCTCTTTAGCCCCAGGAGAAAGTTTAACATTAAAACCTATAATTATAGCATCTGATGCTGCAGCTAATAACACATCCGTCTCTGAAATATCACCAACACCTTCATGGATAATATTTATCTTAACTTCCTTTTCGGTTATTGCAGAAAGTGCTCCACTAACCGCTTCTAATGAACCTTGAACATCTCCTTTTAATATTAATTTTAGTTCCTGAATCTTCCCTTCTTCAATTCTTTTTGCAATATCTTCTAAAGTAATATGTCTTGTTGGTGTCAATTTAGCAGATTCTAACTGAAGAATTCTTTCTTGAACAATCTGCTTGGCAACTCTCCCATTCTCTACTACAAAAAACTCATCTCCTGCTTGAGGAAGTTTAGATAAACCTAAAATTTCCACAGGTTGAGAAGGTAAAGCGGATTCTACATTTTTTCCCTTATCAGTTATTATTGCTCTTACTTTTCCCGATGATGTTCCAACAACAATAGCATCTCCAACCTTTAATATTCCACTCTCAATTATTATTGTTGCTACAGGACCTCTTCTCCCATCTAATTGAGCCTCAATTACAGTTCCACTGGCTTCACATTTAATATCAGCTTTTAGTCCCTGAATTTCTGAAATTAGTAATATCATCTCTAAGAGTTCATCTAAGTTTGTCTTCATCTTAGCTGAAACTTCAACTGTTACTAAATCTCCTCCCCACTCTTCTGGTACAAGACCTATTTCCTGTAATTGTCTTTTTAACTTATCAACATTTGCTGTTGGAAGATCAATTTTATTTATAGCGACAAGCATTGGAACTTTGGCTGCTTTTGCATGATCAATAGCTTCTATAGTCTGAGGCATAACTCCATCATCTGCAGCAATTACTATAACTGCAATATCGGTTACCTGAGTTCCTCTTGCTCTCATAGATGTAAATGCTTCATGTCCTGGTGTATCAATAAAGGTTATCTTATTTTTCTTATAATCAACCTGGTAAGCTCCAATATGTTGAGTAATTCCTCCAGCTTCCGATTCCATCACATGAGTTTCTCTAATTGCATCAAGTAGTTTTGTTTTTCCATGATCTACATGTCCCATTATAGTTACTACTGGAGGTCTTGGCCTTAAATCTCTTGAAATTCTTCTAAAAGCAAGCTTTTCTTTCTTTTTAATAGGAAGTTTTATATTTAATCTTAACTCTTCAGCTAAAATCTCTATGGTATCTATATCCAATGATTGATTTATGCTAATAGCTTTACCCTTACCTAAAAGAAACTTTATTAGACTTGAAGTAGAGCGATTAACTTCATTGGCAAAATCCTTCAAAGTTATACCAGGAGTTAATTTAATAGTTTTTATTTTAATCTTTTCTCCGGTTTTTTTAATCTCCTTGTCAGAGTCCTTTTTAGCAGGATTCTTCTTATCATAATCTGTTTTTCTAGGATTTTTATCTTTTACCATAAACTTTTACCTTAAATATATATTTATTATTTATATTTTAATTATTTATCTTTTAATGTATTTTTTCTTTCAAATTAGAAATTAAAGAAATAGTATCATCTTTTAAATTAGTTGAAACATCTGTCTTTAATGTCTTAGATAATCTCTTTTTCTTAAATGCCATTTCAACACAATTTATATCATAACACACATATGCGCCTCTTCCTGAAACTTTTCCCTTTAAATCGTATTTTATATCTCCTTCTGGGGTCTTAACAACTCTTAACATTTCACTTTTTTCTTTAACTTGACCACATCCTGTACATGTTCTTCTAATAATCTTTTTTCTCTTACCTATAGTTTTCTTTTTTATCATAAATAAAATTTTATTTTACCCTAAAAAGAATATCTTAAATTTTTAAAATATACTTAAGACTATCCAATATATTTAATATAATTAAAACTATTTTAATTCATAAAAAAAGAGTTTATTCCAATAGTTAATTTTCTTTTTTGGTATCAAGTTTTTTATGAGCTGGTAGTCCACAATAATTACTATCTGGCTTAGCCAAATTGGTACATCTTTTTCCACTTTTTAATATAGCTTTACATCGCTTTACCTTTTTTTCTTTTCCCTTTTTAATTTTCTTTTTGGTTTTTACTTTAGCTTTTTCTTCTTCCTCCTTTTTCTCCTCGAGTTCCTTCATTTTCTCTTCTGCCCATTGAGTCTCACTTTTAATATCTATTTTCCAATTAGTCATCCTAGCAGCAAGTTTTGCATTGTGACCATCTTTACCAATTGCTAAAGAAACCTGATCATCTGGAACAATAACAAAAGCTATTTTTTCCTCCTCATTTGTAAAAACATCGCTAACCTTGGAAGGACTAAGAACATTTTTAACAAATTCCCCCATATTATCACTATATTTAACAATGTCTATCCTCTCTCCACCGAGCTCATCTACCACCATTCTTACTCTCGAACCTCTTTGACCAACACAAGCACCGACAGGATCAATATTATTATCATTTGATGAAACTGCAATTTTTGACCTATTTCCTGGTTCTCTTGCAACTCTATTTATTTCTACAATTCCATCGGAGATTTCTGGAACCTCAAGTTCAAATAATCTTTTTATCAAATTAGGATGAGTTCTTGATACAATAACTTGTGGACCTTTAGTAGTTTTTTTCACATCAACAATGAAGCATTTTATCCTATCACCCAATCCATATTTTTCTCCTGGAATTTGTTCTCCCTGAGGAAACAGGGCTTCTACCTTACCTAAATCAACCAATGTAAATCTCTGGTCTGTCTGACGGATGATTCCAGTCATAACTTCTCCTACCATATTTTTAAATTCCTTATACATTATCTCTCTACCAACTTCTCTAAGTCTTTGATTTAAGACATGCTTTACTGTTTGAGCTGTAATCCTGCCAAAATCTGAGGGGGTAGCTACTATCTCCTCCTTTTTGTTCTCTTCATCCTCTCCCTCAATTAATTTAAATATCCCTATGGTTCCAATTTTTCTATCAATTTCAATTCTGACATTTCTATTTGAACCATATTTTTTCCTATAAGCTGATAATAAAGCAGCCTCAAGATTCTCCAATATAGTTTCAAAAGCAATACCTTTTTCTCTCTCTATCTGTTTTAAAGCTTCAATCAGTTCATAACTCATATATATTCACCTTTATATTTTCTAAAATACCTATAAATACTATTAAAATTTATAACTTCTAATTTTATTAAGAATTTGATTTTAAAAATATTATTTAAAAAAAATTTACTCAAATATTAAAAAAAGTGGGCTTTTGCCCACTTTCAGGCTAAAGTTTAAATATTAATCGAAAAAATTATAACATAAAAAAATAGCTATCTCAATAATAGCTAATTAAAAAATCTATTTTTAATTCTAATTAATATTCTTATTAAATTAATATAATAATCAATTAAAAAAGTGAACCACTCATAATTTTCGCAGGGGGACTTCCCAGCATTAAAATTGAATTACAAGATTACTATAAAATTTATTACTTATTCCCTACCTTAACCTTCTCTCCCAACCTTCTTTCAGTTTTACTTAAAAGTCTTTTTATATTACCATGATGTCTCCAAATTATAATAATTGCAGTAATTATGGAAAAAAACAAAAATTGAAGAACTCCAATCCTATTTGAAAAGAAACATTTTGTTAAATATCCAATTATAGGTAGTAGTCCAAAAGAAACTAAACCTGCAAGTGAAGTATATCTATAGATAAACAAGACAATTAAATAGATTAATATAAAAAACAAAAATATCTTGGGACTTATCATAAGAATAGCACCCATAGAAGTTGCCACACCTTTTCCACCCTTAAATCTTAAATATATGGGCCAACAATGTCCTATAATTGCAGCTAATGCTCCCAAAACAATTAACCAATGATTTTCTTTGATATATCTTAGATTAGATAAGATTATTGGAAGACCTGCACCTAATAATCCTTTGGAAAAATCAATAATATAGCAAATTACTCCAGCAACTACTCCTGCTGTTCTTAAAACATTAGAAGCTCCTAAATTACCACTACCATATTTTCTCGGATCTATACTATAGAAAATCTTAGGTATAATTAAACTAAAAGGAATAGATCCATATAAATAACTGATTAAAATTATTAGAATATAATAGAAATTCAATTGTTTTCCTTTCTAAATTAAATATTTTAAAATAGGATTTTTTATTAAAAGTTCTGTAAAAAATAGACGAATAAAATAATAATATAGATTCAGTATAAGAAAAATTTTTTAACATTTTGTTATTTTAAAAGTGCTGTTTATAAATTTTTTTGAATATAATTTCAAGAGTTCAGGTTCGCCAATGTTGTTATTCCAACAAAGAAGTTTTGGTTTTTTTTTAAAAAATGAATTGATTATAGATGGTAGAAAATAAATTAAAGTAAAAATAAGAAAAATAAGAAGTTGTCTTAGTGGCTTTAAATACAACCACAAATAATAGAATAATAATCCAGTTAATATAAAAAAAATAAAGCCAAGGAATAACTCCTTACACATTATAATTAATACCTTGCTTTTACTTTCTATTATTAAATGTTAGATTCAGTGATTATATAATTTAATAGTTCTTCTTTTAAAATCAGATCTTCTTTGCTTTTAATTTTATTTTTTATTTCTATTTTATTTGTTTTTAAAATTTCATTACCTACTACTCCAATAATAGGAATTCCTATTAAATCAGCATCATTGAATTTTATTCCAGCACTTATTTCCCTATCATCATATAGAACTTCAATGTTATTTTTTAATAAGTATTGGTATAGTTCTTCTGCTATTTGTTTTAATTTTTCTTTGTGAGGATTTATCAAAAGCATATGAAATTTAAATGGGGAAATCTGTATTGGCCAGGTTATTTGATTCTCATAATGTCTTTGTTCAATTGCTGCTGATAACAATCTAGTTACTCCAAAGCCATAACATCCCATAATAAATGGTTTCTGATTTCCCTCTTCGTTCAGAAAATAAGCTTGCATTGAATCACTATATTTTGTTCCAAGTTTAAATATATGTCCGACTTCTATTGCTTTACTTTTGATTAAATCCGATTTGCAATTAGAACATTTATCTTCTACTTTTATAGGTGCTAAATCTTCCTTTACTGCAAAATCACAGTTTGTGCAGTAAAATATTTCCTCTTCACCTGTTTCTGCTAATATCATAAATTCATGGTTCACTTTTCCTCCAATAATCCCACTTTCTGCTTCAACTATTCTGTAATCAAGTCCACATTTTTCTATGATGTTAGAGTATGCTTTTTTTACATTTTCATATGTTTTATCTAAATCCTCCCAGGTAGCATGAAAACTATAAGCATCTTTCATAATGAACTCTCTTCCTCTTAAAAGGCCAAAGCGTGGTCTTATTTCATCTCTGAATTTCACCTGTATTTGATATAGGTTTATTGGTAGTTGTTTATAAGAATGGACTTCTTTTCTTATTAGTTCTGTTATTAATTCTTCATGAGTAGGCCCTAAACACATCTCTCTTCCAAGTCTATCTTTAAGTCTCATTAGCTCAAGACCATATTCAGACCATCTTCCTGTTTCCTGCCATAATTCTGCAGGTTGAATTACAGGCATTAAAATTTCTTGTGCTCCTATTTTATCCATTTCATCTCTTATTATCTCTTCAATTCTTTTAACTATTCTGTAACCAAATGGCAATATATTATACACTCCGCGAGAAACTTGACGAATTAATCCCGCTCTTATAGATAAAATATGACTTGGAACTTTAGCATCTGATGGTACTTTTCGAGTTGTTGGTAGAAAATATTTTGATAATCTCAATTTTTACCTTTCTATTTATATCTTTTTAAATAAAAATATTTTTAAAAAATTATTTAAGTTATGAATTGATTTCAATATTTATAATCACTATCTATAATTATTTGAAATTAAATTATAAATATTAGATTACCAACTATCAATATTTTAAAATTTTTCTATTTCAGTAATTAACTCAGTAAGAAGGTTTTTTTCATATATCTTCTTTATCACTACTCCCTTTTTAAATAGTACTCCTTCACCCTTTCCTGCTGCTATACCTATATCAGCTTGTGTTGCCTCTCCAGGTCCATTTACAACACACCCCATTATAGCAACCTTTAAATACTTTTTAATATCTTTTGTTCTTTTTTCAAATTCTTTTACTAATTTTATTAAATCAATATCACAGCGAGCACAAGTCGGACATGATATTATATCAATTCCTTCTTTTAAAAGTCCTAATGATTTCAGTATATTTCTTCCAACAATTACTTCTTCAACTGGACTTGCGGTAAGAGAAATTCTTATTGTATCTCCAATATCATCTAAAAGTAAGCTTCCTACTGCTATAGATGATTTTATAGTTCCAAGCTCAAGTGGACCTGCTTCTGTTATTCCTATATGCAGAGGATAATCTGTTAATTTTGAGAGTTTTCGATAAGTTAAAACTGTTTCTGTTACATTTGAAGCTTTTGCTGAAATTTTTATCTTATAAAAACCAGATTTTTCCAGGATATCTACTGTTTCTAATGCACTTGCTACTAATGAATCCACAATATTACCTTTAAATTTATCTAATGTTTCTTTCTTTATTGAACCAACATTAACTCCCACCCTTATAGGGATATTTGCTTTTTTAGATGCATCAGCTATTTTGATTATTCTTTCTTTCCCTCCTATATTTCCAGGATTTATCCTGATGCAATCCGCTCCAGCTAAAATAGCTCCTATTGCAAGTTTATAATTAAAATGAATATCTGCAACTATAGGAATTGGTGAAATGGTTTTGATTTTCTTAAAGGCTTTTAGTGACTCGTTGTCAGGAATTGAAATTCTTATAATGTCACACCCTGCTTCTGCTACTTCTTTTATCTGATTGATTGTAGCTTCAAAGTCTGTAGTTTTTGTTTTTGTCATCGTTTGAACTGAGATTAGTGCACCTTTCCCTATTGGTATATCGCCAACATTTATTCTTCTTGTATAAATAGCCATTTTTAATCAAAATTCCTTTTTAAAAGATGAATAATATGAATTGGATTATTTTAGGTTGAAAATATCTATTGGATTAAATATATCAAGATAAAAGGCAAATATAATTATTGCTATCATAATTATCATACCAATATTAGTAACCGCTATCATAACCTTCGGATTGACTTTTTTACCTCTTATTTTTTCAATAATCATAAATAATATATGACCCCCATCAAGTGGAAGTATGGGAAGAAGATTTCCAATAGCTATTATAACTGATATATATCCAAGTAGATTTAAAAAACTCTGAATTCCGTAGGTTATATCTGTTTGAGCCATTATTCTAATTGCTCCAATTGGGCTGAGTGGTCGAGCATATTTAATTGGGATTTTTCCCGTTATTAGCATTAGAATAGCTGCAAAGAAAAAATAAGAAATCTTAATTGCTGATTCTATAGCCATCATTAAAGCCTTAAAAAAAGGAACTCTTCTTTTCTCTACAGCTGGTGCTATTCCTAAAAATCCTATACCTTCTCTTTCAGTTAAAGTTGGATATAATTTAATAACTTTTTCATCTCTTTCAACTTGAAATTCAACTTTATCTTCGGGATGTTTATGTATTATTTCAGTTATATCATCCCAGGTTGATATTTCCTTTCCATCTATTTTTATAATTTTATCTCCTACTAAAAATCCAGCTCTTTGAGCAGGTGTATCAGCCATAACCTCTTCTATTTGAGTAGTTCCAAAGTATATTCCCATGCTTATTGTTATTAACAAAAGCAAAATAGCTGTTATATAGTTTAAAAGTGGACCAGCAATAACTGTTAAAAATCTCTGTTTTAAGGGTTTAAATTGAAATGCAACCTCCCTTTTTTCTATGGGTATATCTTCGAGTGGATCCTGACCAAGAAATTTTACATAACCTCCAACAGGAATGCCACATATTGCATATACGGTATCTTTTATTTTTGTTTTGAGTAATTTCGGACCAAAGCCAATAGCTGCTTCTATTACCTCAATATTACTGAGTTTTCCAACAATGAAATGACCAAACTCATGAACCATTATTATTAAAGAGAATGCTATTATTGCTTTTATATAGCTTAAAAATGCTGAATTCATCTTATAAATTATCCTATTTTATATAAATTTTTAATATTTTATAGTTCAGATTATTTTTTATTTTTTATATATTTTATCAATAATTCTATTTGTTGTATCTTTTGCCCAATTTATTGCTTGAAAATATGCTTCTAAATGAGGATCTGTACAACCCTCAAATTTATTCATTACTTTTTCAATAATCTTTGTAATATCTGTAAATTTTATTTTTCCCTCTAAAAAAGCTTCAACTGCTATTTCATCTGCAATTGCCATAACAGTTGGATATTTCTTTTTTAACTCTAAAGCAAAATAAGTAAGCTTTAATGCAGGAAATGCTTTTATATCTGGTTCAAAAAAAGTAAGCTTTCCCAGTTGAGCTAAATTGAGCTCTTCTACTTGGGATTTAAACATCTTAGGATATGTTATCGCATACTGTATTGGAATTTTCATATCTGTTGGTCCAAGTTGGGCAATTATTGAGCTATCTTTAAATTGAACCATGGAATGAACTATTGCCTCAGGATGAATTATAACTTTTATTTTGTGTGGTTCTATACTAAATAAGTAGTAAGCCTCAATTACCTCAAATCCTTTGTTCATTAAAGTTGCTGAATCAACTGATATTTTCTTACCCATCTTCCACCTTGGATGAGAAATTGCTTGCTCTACCGTAACATCTCCAAGTTCATCAGGTTTATTTCTAAAAAATGGACCTCCTGATGCAGTAAGAATTATTTTATCTATATCTTCTTTTTTCCTTCCAAGAAAACATTGAAATATCGCACTATGTTCACTATCTACAGGAATTATTTTCACACCTTTAATCTTTTTTATACCCATAACAAGATCACCAGCTAACACTAAACTTTCCTTATTTGCAAGTGCTATATCTATTCCCATCTCTAAAGATAATATTGTTGGTACAAGTCCACCGAATCCAACAATTGCATTTAAAACTAAATCAATAGGAACTTCTAAAAACAGTTTCTTAACTCCTTCTTCTTCAGAAAATATTTTAATTTTATTTATCTTTTCATGGTTATAAGAAACTTTATTTCTTCGCTTTTCCTTATTTAACTTTTCAGTTATTTTCTTAGGTAGTTCTTTTAAATTATTCCTCAGTTTTTCCGCACTTTTTTTATCAGTTACCCATACTGCTTCAGGATTAAATTTCAATATTTGATTTTCTAATTCTTGAATGTTTCTGTTTGCAGATAGTGCAACTACTTCTATCTCATCTTTTAGATTTTCTACAACTTCTACAGCTTGTTTTCCCACTGAACCTGTAGAACCCAGTATTGCCACTCTTTTTTTTGCTTTTAATTTTTCCTTCTTAGTGCTTCTTATTTCTAATGAAACCATAATATTCAGATCTTTTATAGTTAATATTATTGTAAATATTTATCAATGAATTATTTTACATTAAAATAGGTTATATCTAAAAAATAATAGGGCTTATAGGTGGTATTGTCAATAATAGAGATTGTGGATGGTTTTGTTAAGAATAAGAAATTAAGTGATGAAGAATTTAAAAAACCAGTAAGACATAATGATGGTAAAAAGTAAGCTGTCACATCTATCTAAGACTCCACCGTGACCAGGAAATATAGAACCTGAATCCTTAATAAAAAACTTCCTTTTAATATACGATTCTGATAAATCTCCAAGTTGTGCAAAAATGGATATGAATAAACCATATATTAAAAGTAGATTTAAAGGTAAATTGAATATATCATATCCCCAAGTACCGTTTAAAATAAAGTTTAATAGTCCTCCTATTAACAAAATAGCAACAAAGACTCCAATAAAACCTCCAACCAACCCTTCGACTGTTTTTAATGGGCTTATTTGTGGAGCTAATTTCACTTTTCCAAACTTTGACCCAATTAAATATGCAAATGTATCATAAGCCCATGTTCCTAAAAATATTAAAAGCAATAAAAATTTACCACTTTCCATTTTATGTATTAACACACCCAAATTAATGAGCGGAAAGTAATAAAGTCCTGCTAAAGTTATAAATGAATCTATAGCATTTCTATCCTCAAATTTTATTAAAAATGAAGTGACCAAAATAATAATAACTGAAAGTGGGAGTATAAATGAGAAGAAATCAATTCCAAAAATATAAATTCCTATAGAGAGTATTACTGAAAGAATGAGACCTATAGTTATATAAGGTCTATTACCTACATTTTCAGTTATGTGATAGAATTCGTAATTTCCTAAGATTGTGAGTATGAAGGTAAATAAAAAAAATGGTAATGAATTCTTTAAGGGGTCATAAAATAATGAAAATAAGACGATTAAAACATATATAAGACCAGTTATAGTTCTTTCTTTGTATTTTGATCTTCTTTTATTCATGTTAAACTAAACCAAATCTTCTTTCTCTCACTTGATATTCAAGAATTGCTCTGAGAAAGTGATACTTATTAAAATCTGGCCATAAAACCGGAGTAAATACAAATTCTGTATAAGCCATCTGCCACAATAAAAAATTACTTATTCTTATTTCACCACTGGTTCTAATTAAAAGATCTGGATCTGGAATATCCTTCGTATATAGATAATTTCTAAAAATGCTTTCTTCTATATCACGGATTTCCATTTTTCCTTCTAATACATCCTTAGCTAAATTTTTAGCTGCTTGGGCTATCTCTTCCCTTCCACCATAACTAAATGCTATACAAACATTCATCTTTTCATTACTTTTTGTGGTTTTTTGAACATTTTTTATCGTCTCTATTATATCCTCTGCTACTCTTTCAAAATTCCCAATTATAGATATTTTTATACCCTTTTCATTAAGCTGATTTAATTCATCATGAAGACTTTTTCTAATTATTTTTAAAATACCATCAACCTCTTGTTTAGATCTATCCCAATTTTCTTGTGAAAACGCAAAGAGTGTTATATATTTTATGTTCAGGTCATATGCTATTTCTAAAACTCTTTTTATTGATTTTGTTCCCTCTATGTGACCTTTGCTTCTAGGTAACCCCCACTTTTTTGCCCATCTACCATTACCGTCCATTACTATTGCTACATGATTTGGAATATTATTTTTATCTAAACTATTAATAAGAAGTTTAGTTTGAAGATTGGGGAAATTTGAAAGTAAAGAGGACAATTTTAGGATGAATTTAGATTTATATGTCATTATATTTCCCAAATAAGCTTCTGTTTATTGAAAATATTTTCTAATATTAAACAATTTAGATTTCCATTATATCTTTTTCTTTTTTATCAAGCAGTTTCTCAATTTTCTCATTATAATATTCAATCAATTCTTGAAGTTTATCGAGAGCTTTATAATACTGATCTTCTGTTATTTCTCCATCTTCCTCATGTTTTTTAAGAGCTTCTTTAGTTTTTTTTCGAACATTTCTAATAGCCATTTTCCCCTCTTCAGAAGATTCTTTAACTAATTTTACTAAATCCTTTCTCCTCTCCTCTGTTAGCTCAGGCACTCCTAATTTTATAATTTTTCCATCGTTGAAAGGAGTCAGTCCTAATTTAGATTGATATATAGCTTTTTCAACATCTTCTAAAATTGTAGGATCATATGGTGAAATTATAATAAGTCTTGGGTCTGGAGCGGATAAACTAGCCAATTGATTTAGTGGTGTTTCAACTCCATAATAATCAATAGTTACTTTATCAAGTAATGAAACTGAAGCCCTTCCTGTTCTTACTGTAGAAAATTCCTGTTTAATGGTTTTAATTGCACCTTTCATTCTATGTTCAGCATCTATAAGTACATCATCGATCATTTAAATAACCTCCAAAGATAGATGTTTTTTGTGTGAAATTACATACCTGTATTTAAAATTTGAAAAAATTATATAAATTTAATATAGAATAAGGTAATTACCATAAATATTTTTAGTATCTGAATATTAAATAAAAAACTCTTTCAACAATTCAAATATTTTTGAATTGTTATATTTAATAAAATAATAATAATTATTTATTATCCTTAGAGGTTTGATTTTTTTCTTTAATATCTACTAAAGTACCTATCCTCTCACCTCGTATAATTCGTAACATATTTCCCTTTGGATTTAGATTGAAAATAGCTATAGGCATATCGTAATCCATACAATATGAAAGTGCTGTTGTATCTATGATTCCTACTCCCTTATTTATTGCTTCAAGATAAGTTATTTCATCAAACATCTTAGCATCTTTATAAATCATTGGATCTCTATCATAAACACCATCCACTTTAGTAGCTTTCATAATTAAATCTGCATCTATCTCTTTTGCTTTTATTACAGCAGCTGTGTCCGTTGTAAAATATGGGCTTCCAGTTCCAGCACAAAATATTACAACTCTTCCCTTTTCTAAATGTCTTAAAGCTCTTCTTCTAATATAGGGTTCAGCAATTTCCTTCATTTCTATTGCGCTTAAAACTCTTGTTTCAGCCCCTAATCTTTCCAATGAATCCTGAAGAGCAATACCATTCATTACTGTAGCTAACATGCCAATATTATCTGCTGTTACCCTTTCCATACCTCTTTTTGCTGCTGATCCACCTCTGAAGATATTCCCTCCTCCAACTGTTACTGCTACTTCAACCCCTTCCTTAGTGATTTTTATAATATGAGATGCTATTTCATCTACTACTTTAGGATCAATATTTAAACCTTCGCTTGAAAATGCTTCTCCTCCAAGTTTTATTAGAACTCTTTTATACCTTATTGATTTTTTTGTAATTTTAGTTTTTTCTTCATTCATAAAATACTTTCGGTTTTTTATTTAATATTAAAAATTTTTTAAATTTAAGCTCTATTTGAATATGGATTTGTGGCATGGTTTCGAAGACATTTTAGTCGAGAAACTTTGCCCAAATCTTCTAATATTTTTAAATTATAATTTTTTTTAAATAATGATTATTTTTTTAATCTTCACCAAATGCAAATCTTACAAACCTATTTATTTCGATATTTTCACCCATTCTTGCTATTGCTTCATTTATTAGTTCTTTAACAGTAATTTCCTCATTTTTAATAAAATTCTGTTCCAAAATACAATTATTATTAAAGAATTCTTCCATCTTCTGCTCAGCTATTTTTTCAGCAATATCTTTTGGTTTTCCAGCCTCAATTGCTTCTAAAAAAAAGCTTTTCTTCTTTTCATTAATAATTTCCTCAGAAATTTTATTTCTATCAATATATAAAGGGTTTGCTGCTGCTACATGCATTGCAATATCATGAACAAGTTTTAAAAAGTTTTCATTTTTTGAAACAAAATCTGTCTCACAATTTACCTCAACCATTGCCCCTAATTTACTATTATAATGGATGTAACTATCTATCACACCTTCCCGTGTAACTCTTGAAGATTTCTTCTCAGCAATTTTCATACCCTTTTTCTTTAATATTTTTTTTGCTTTTTCCATATCACCATCAGACTCTGATAGAGCTTTTTTACACTCCATTACTCCTAAACCAGTTATTTCTCTAAGTTGCTTTATTTCATTCACTGATACTTTGCCCATTCTCATTCCTCTTTATCATCTTCAACTGGTTTTTCTTTAATTTTCTTTTTAGGCTTCTTCCCAGACTTTTTCTTAGATTTTTCTGCAGATTTTTTAATCGACTTTCCTTTAAGCTCTTCTTTAAGTTCTTTTTTAGATTCGACAGTTTTTACTTTCTCCTCAATTTCTTCTTCCTTTTCCTCCATCTTCTCTTTTACTAAAACTTCTTCTTTAGTCTTTTTAGTAAGCTTTTCCTTATGTTTTTCTTTTAGCTTATCTTCAGCTTTTTTCTCAGGTTTCTTCTTAAGTTCAATAACTTCTACCTCTTCCTCAATCTCTTCTTCCTCATAAAGCTCAACTGGAGGAGCAATCTCCACTTTTCCAGCTATTATAGCATCTGCAATTACACTTGTTAATAAATCTCCGGCTCTTATAGCATCATCATTTCCAGGAATTATATAATCTATTAAATCTGGGTCACAATTGGTATCAATAACTGCAATAATAGGAATTTCCATTTTACTGGCTTCTTTTAATGCATTAATCTCTTTTTCTGGATCTATAATAAATAAAACATCAGGGATTCTTTCCAAGTCCCTTATTCCATCAAATAACTTCTTTAATCTAACTAATTTATGATTTATTCTTGATGCTTCTTTTTTATTAAATTTCTTAAATGATTCACTTTCAACTAATTGTTCAAGCTCCTTTAATTTCTCAATCCTGCTCTTAATAGATGTAAAATTGGTTATTGTTCCACCTATCCATCTATGATTTACATATGGTGTGTCACATCTTTTCGCATGATTAGATGTTACTTCTTGAATCTGTTTTTTTGTGCCAACAAAAAGAATAATCTTGCCCTGACTTGTTATTTCCTTCGCGTATTTATAAGCTGCTTCTAATAACTCCATAGTCTGTTGAAGATCAATGATGTGAATCCCACTTCTCTCCATAAATATGTACTTCTTCATTTTAGGATTCCACCTTCTTGATTGGTGACCAAAGTGAACTCCAGCCTCAAGTAATTGTTTCATAGTTACTACACTCAATTTCTTTTACCTCCTATCTTGGGTTTTTCCTCCGCCTTATCCCCGAACATATAAATGACCCAAAGGGGATTTTTTATAGGCGTGTGTTTTTTAATCATATATTATAACAAAAAAAATGTTTTATCACTTGATTATATTCTATATTAGTCTTTGAATTTTCAAACGCATAGTTTAACATAAAGTAATAACAAGAGCAAATATACTTTAGGCTCTTGGGTGAGTTTTTTTATATACTTCTTTTAATTTACCTTTTGTTATATGAGTATAAATCTGTGTTGTAGAAATAGTTAAATGTCCCAACAGCTCCTGAACAACTCTTAAATCCGCTCCTGCTTCCAACATATGAGTTGCAAAACTATGTCTTAAGGAATGGGGGCTTATCTTTTTTATTATTCCTAACTTCTTAATGTATCTCTCAACTATCTTTCTAACTCCCCTTGATGTTAACTTTCGTCCATTTTTGTTTAAAAATAAAGCATTTGAGATACCATGAGTTTTTTTATCATTTCTTAGTAGCTCTAAGCGTGATTCCTTTAAATAATTTTCAATAACTTCTTTTGCATTTTGATTTAATAAAGCAATTCTTTCCCTTCTTCCCTTACCCATAACCTTAATTTTTCCCTGTTCTAAATCCACACTTTCTATTGTCAAACCCACTAATTCAGAAACTCTTATACCTGTTGAATAGAAAGTTTCAAATATTGCTTTATCCCTTTTTCCCAGAATATCCAAAAGTATTGGTGACTTGAGTAAATCTAACATCTCATCTTGCTTAAGATAGCTTGGCAATCTTCTTTCTTTCTTAATAGTTGGTATAAATTGCGAAGGATCTTTTTTAATTATATCCATCATCTCTAAAAAGGAAAAAAATCCTCTAACAGAACTTATTTTTCTTGAAATTGTTGAAGATGAATATCTTAAAGTACGTAGATATGATAAATATCTCCTTAAGAATTTCATGTCTATTTCATAAACAGTTTTTTTCTTAGCTCTTTTCGCATAGTCTAAAAATCTATTCAAGTCTTTCTTATATTCAACTATTGTTCTTGGACTAAGATTTCTCTCTCCCTCTAAATATGTGATGTATTTTTTTAGTTCGTTTTCCATTTTATAATTAGATAGTATCAATAATAAAATTTTAAAAAAATATTAACTATAAATATAGTTCTCTGGCTATTTGAAGATTTAAATAATTACTTTGAGTTGCCATTATCCTTAAAAATTAATTAAAAATAAAAGAGTTCATATATATAAT
Source organism: Actinomycetota bacterium (assembly GCA_018830725.1). NCBI lineage: Bacteria > Bacillati > Actinomycetota > Actinomycetota bacterium. The sequence continues at coordinate 17,503 of JAHJRV010000016.1, forward strand.
AATATCTTTATTTTTTTTTAACAACATTATTAAAAATGCATCATAGAATAAATAGGGAGGCTTTTCATTTAAAGCCTCCCTATTTTTACCTCTTTCTGAAAAATTTGCTATTATTATTTTTATCCGCTTAAATGACTTTATTCTTACTTTATTTTATTATTTTA